>DAIQOB010000133.1:0-7267 GCA_036788075.1 Syntrophobacteraceae bacterium | reverse complement strand
GGAGCTGGAAGAGCTGGAACAGTTCCGTGCCTATTCCGACCCCCGTCGCGATCCCAGGCAGCATACGGTGAGCGTCGTGTTCACGGCCGTCGGTAAAGGAGAGCCCATGGCGGCGGATGACGCAAAGCATCTGGAGGTGTTCCCTCATGACCGGCTTCCGGATACGCTGGCGTTTGACCATGCTCAGATTCTCTCGGATTGCCTGGGGTATTTGCGGCGTTTGAGAAATCTCTAGAATATCAAAATTTTTCGACCAATGAGGTCAGGCGATGTCCATGGATGAAGAGAAGCAGGAAGATTTCAGCAGTGAAAAAGTTTCGAATGTCACTACCTGGGTTTACGACAGAACAGGTGAATATGTTGAGAGGCCGCAGTGGGTGATCCAGGAGCGGCCGGTGACCCTCTATGTCAACGGCCGTGAAATGGTGACTCTCCTTTGTGCGGGACACCATCTGGACGAGCTGGCCGTGGGGTTTTTATATGCGGACGGCTTCCTGCAATCGTATGAAGATCTTGCAAAAATCGACGTAGATGCTGAAGCGGGGAAGATCGACATTGTCACGCGGGCGGACACCTCCATTCCGGAGCAGCTCTGGATGAAGCGGACGATCACTTCGGGATGCGGCAAAGGAACGGTCTTCTACTATGCCCTGGATGCCCTGCTGAGCCGCAAGATTGAAGGGAACATAAAATTTTCACCCTTCCAGGTTCTGGAGCGGATGGAAGAAATGCACCGGATGAGCGAAATCTACAGGCACACCCATGGTGTTCACAATACGCTCCTTGCCACTCCGGAAAAAATCCTGCTGTTTCGAGACGACATCGGCCGTCACAATGCCGTGGATATGATGGTGGGGCATGCATTTTTGAATCGAATCCCTTTGGACGACAAGATGCTCATCACCACGGGCCGCCTGACTTCAGAGATCCTCATCAAGGCAGCCAAAGTAAACATTCCGGTCCTCATCAGCCGCAACACGGCCACGACGCTTGCCATCGAACTGGCTCAATCCCTCAATATCACCCTCATTGGCTTCGTCCGGGCCGGGAAATTCACCGTGTACAGCGGCAGGGAGCGCATCGTGGAATGAGGAACATTGTGGCTCCTTTTTACTCCGGTTTTCCGGCGCGGTCCTCTGCGAAGCGGCGTGCAGGGGACCTCCCGGTTGGATTCCGACGCCCGGCACCTCGCAAGTAAATTTCTGTCTTCCTGTTATTCTACCCTTGAACTCAGCTGCCAAACGAACCATAATGGCCCTCAAAAGCATCTGAGGGCCATTCAAGTTCCGTATTTTTTTCATTTTTCTTCATACCAGGCTTCATGACCTGTGGGACACGAGTTAGCTGACGCCCATCATTTTCAGGAACTTGGAATGAGCTGGGGTGCGCCGTCGGGTTGGAGATTGTATCAGGCGCAATGACTGAAAACACATGGAGAGAGAGGAGAGTCCAATGAAACAGTTTGGAGCTGAATTCGTGGGGACATTTTGGCTGGTTCTTGGGGGATGCGGTAGTGCTGTTCTCGCGGCGGCCTTTCCCAATGTGGGAATCGGACTCCTGGGAGTTGCTCTGGCTTTCGGTTTGACGGTACTCACCATGGCTTTCGCCATCGGACACATCTCGGGTTGTCATCTCAATCCCGCCGTGTCCGTGGGGCTCTACGTCGGGGGTCGTTTTCCTGCAGACAAGCTCCTGCCCTATATTGTTGCTCAGGTCCTGGGAGCCATCTGTGCCGCCGGTGTCCTCTACATCATTGCCAGCGGGAAGGCCGGGTTCGATGTGGCGGGGGGATTCGCCTCCAATGGCTATGGCGCTCATTCGCCGGGTGGATACAGCTTTCTTGCGGCTCTGGTCTGTGAAGTCGTCATGACCATGATGTTTCTCATCATCATTTTGGGGTCAACGGACAAGCGTGCACCGCAGGGATTCGCTCCCATCGCCATCGGCTTGGGGTTGACTCTGATTCACCTCATCAGCATTCCCGTCACCAACACATCCGTGAATCCTGCACGCAGTACGGGCGTCGCCCTTTTTGTAGGAGGTTGGGCCATCGCACAGCTATGGCTTTTCTGGGTAGCTCCCATCGTCGGTGCAACGCTCGGCGGCATCGTCTATCGTATCGTGGGGAAGGAAGATTAACTTTTCTGACGGGTCAGGCCCGAAGCAGATCGCCTGACCCGGGAAATGGTCCCTGTTGGTTTTGCTGCCGGGCCATCCAGCACTCCGGTACTTTGTATCACCCTCTTTCGTGGATGCCTGCCTATGCCACGATACTGAGGGTGCTCCGCCCGCCACGCTGTTTTTCCAGTCGAATCTGAGTGGGAATTTCGTCAGCCAGACGCTTCACATGGGAAATGACGCCCACTATCTTTCCGTTGGCCCTCAGCCCTTTGAGGGCTGCCATCACCTTGTAGAGCATCTCATCGTCCAGAGCGCCGAACCCTTCGTCCAGAAAGAGGGATTCGATCTTACGATCCTTTCCCGCCATGTCCGCAAGTCCGAGAGCCAGGCAGAGGCTGACCTGAAAAGACTCTCCACCCGAAAGGGTCTTGGTGGCTCGACAGGCCCCCCCATGAAGAGCGTCTTCCACATGCAGTCCCAGCCCTTCGTCGGAGAGCGCTCGAAGGTGATAGCGGCCGTTCAGGGATTCCAGGTGCTGATTGGTGCGATCCAGCAGTCTTTCGAACATAAGGCGCTGCAGCTTTGTCTTCACGGCGGCGGGGTCTCTGGATGCCAGTGCCTTTTCCTCGGCTACGATGTGGGCGTAGATCTTCTCCTGTGCGGCGACTGCATCGAGAGCGTCCCGACGCATGCGATCCGCTTCTCTCAGTTCCCGCAGGGAGTGATTTGCAGTGTTCACTTCATGCTGGAGCAGTTCACGTTGCTTTTCGGCCGCTTCCATTTGGCTCTGGATGGCTTCAGGAAGTTTTGTCTCCAGGCCTTGAGATCGGATGGACGCAAGTTCTGCTTCCACGGCTTCGTATTGAGACCGTGCCTCCTCCAGGGCTTGTTCAGCGGCTTTCCAGCGCGCCGTAACGGCTGCCTCGGCTTCCAGTAAGGTGATGGCGCGCTTCAAGTCTTCCAGGGACTTGAAGTCGAGAGGCAGGGCCTTCTGCAAAACGTCTTGTTCTGCCTGCTGCAGGGCAGCCTGGGTAGACTCGGCCTTTTCAACCGATTGGGGCCGGGTTTCTTCATATTCGGAAAGCGCCCCTCGGAGGCGATCGATTTCCGCTGACAGCGCTGCTTGCTCTTCGGTGGCGAGAGTCGTTAGGTGCTCCAATTCCTCGTCTTCCTGAACCGGGTTCTTTCCCTGGAAGAGCGCTTCATGCTCCGCCTTCAGCGCAGCAATCCGCTGTTGGAGCGTTTCCACGGCAGCTCCCAAGCCATCGGTTTCTTCCCGTAGTTGAGAGATCTCGATGGGCAGATTGTTTCGACGGAGTTCCAGAGTTTCCATCCGGCCCGCCAGAGCTTCCTGTTCGCGCAACTGACGTCGATATGTCGCCGCGCGCTGTTTGAGCCCCTGAATGAACTCTGCTTCCGTCCCCTGAGTCGGCGAAGTGTGATCAAAAGGAAGGATCCTGCCGCTCAGCTCTTCGCGTGCGTCTGCTTCACTCCCCTGGAGCTGACTCAGGGTGTTTTCGAAATCGGCCAGTGCCTGAACCTGCACGGCATGGGCATCCCGGAGGCGGTCTTTTTCCCGTTCTCTACGGTCCACTTTTTCGCTCAAACGCTTCAGTTTGCGGTCGGACCAGGCCGAGCCCCATTTGCGCCATCGAAGGGTTCGAATCAAAGACTTGAGGAGCTTGAGCTCCCTCTGAAGGGAGAGCATGGCTTCCCTGACGGCATCCGGAGCGGAGATGGACCATTCCCCGCCCGCCCGGGCACAAACCTCCAGCCAGGACTTTTGGAGGGCCTCCATCCTGTCGGCTTTCGGTTGGAGGGATTCTTTTTCGGCTTGAAGCTCCCTCAACCGGCTACGCAGGGCGTCGACTCTGTCCCGTTGCTCCTGCAGCGCCTGCTCCTCAGCGGCAAAATCAGGAGGCCCCTCCTCCGCGTAGGGATGATGCAGTGCTCCGCAGAGGGGGCACGGGGTTCCCGTCTTGAGAATAGAGCGGTCGGGTGCGTATCTTGCCAACGCCTCCAACCATCGTGCCCTTTCTTCCCACTTGGCCAGCTGTGCCTCCTCGATGGAGAGGGAATGCACCAGGGATTCCTCCTGGCCTGCCATCTGGGCCAAAGTGCCCAAGGGGTCTTCCCCGGACGTGAAGGTATGGTATTCCTGCCCGATTTTTAAAAGCTGACCGCAGGCAGTCAGGCGCTCCTTCAGTCCTTCACGCCGTGCGAGGATGGATTCAAGGGTGTCCGTGCCGAGCAGTTGGATCGTACGCTCTTCCCGTTTGTCCTTGCGGACCCTGCTCTCTTCCAGTTGCACCAGTACCTTCTGCAGTGCAGCTTCGGCGCGTTTTAAATCCGCTGCCGCCTGCTGCTCCGCCTTGAGCGCTGCCGCCTGGTGAATTTTTTCCTCGCTCAGTCGACGGCGTATTTCCTGGAGACGTTCCCATGCCTCGTCGATGCCGGGCAATTCAGCTTCAAGGCCGGCATCGAGGGAGTGCTCCTCCAGCCATCGCCGCATCTCGTGCTGGTGGCTGCCGACCTCGTTGAACTGTTTTTCCGTGTCGGCCTGCTGCTGCAGCTTCTCCTGCAGAATGCGCTGGTAGGCTTCGTAGCGCGACACTTCTTCCAGGAAGCGAGCGCTTTCTGCCGCAATATCATGGTCCAGCTGCTGGGCTTTTTGCACGTCGGCAGAACGGGCGCTCCGCTGGGCTTGAGCCTCCTCCAGTTTCTGCCGACTCTCAAGGAGTTGTGCTTCCAGTTCCGCGAGCCGGCCTCGATGCAATTCCATCTCGGCTTCCATCGCGTTCAACACATCCCTGGCCATTTCCGCATCCGTTTGAAGGGCATTGAGGCGTGCCGCATCCTCACGCAAAGGGGCAGCCCTTCCAGCCTCTTCCAGGCCGTAGACGTCCTTCTGAGCTTCAGCCGCACGGGTTTCGGCCGACGCCAGAGCTTCTTGAGCAGCCTTTGCTTCCGCTTCAAGGTGATCCATGCGCCTGCGCAATTCCAGCGAGCGTCTCAGCTCTGCCAAAAAACCATCGATTTGCTGCAGCTCCCCTTCCGTCTCCTCCAAAGATGCCGTCAAAGTGCTCATGCGTTCTCTGTCGGCTGACGGCAGGTTCTCAGCGTCTTCCTGGAGTTGGAGCAGCTTTTCATGCTCGGACCTGGAACGGACATGGACGGATTGCTCGAGTTCTTGAGCGAGCTCCGGCCCGATGATCTTTTCGAGCATTTCGGAACGTTCGTTCTCAAGAGCGTCGAGAAAGGCGGAAAATTCACCTTGCGCCAGCAGGATCGATCGACAGAAACGTTTGAAATCGAGCCCCGTCAGCTCGGCCACGCGGGTGCGGACCTTGACGACCCGGTCTTCCAGCAGGGTTTCCTGGCCGTTGAGGCTGACGATCGTCATTTCGGGGCTTTCCGGCGCACTGCCGTTTTTCCGGACCGACCACCGGCTCCGATATAATTGCCCCCCTACGGAAAAAGTCACTTCCGAAAAAGAATTGGAGGATTCCTTGTGAATGAGGCTTTTTTCGGGGTCCTTCATGCGGGGCGTTTCACCGTAGAGAGCCAGGGTGATGGCGTCGAGTATGCTGGTTTTGCCGGAACCGTTCGGACCCACTATGGCGAAGAGGCCCGTATCCGACAGGGGGGGGCGGTCGAAACGGATTTCCCAGACCCCTTGGAGCGAGGCGATGTTCTTGAAATGGATGCTGACGATCTTCATGATTCCCCTCCGCCGAAAATGTGCCAGATGGCCTGCAGTTCCACCGCAATTTGGAGCTCTTGCCGGATCGTTGCCGCAATGTTGATCATGGGCATATCATGGACATTTCATCGGTGCCAAGAGAAAAATCCTCTGGCATGAATCCGTGCCGACTCGGGTCGGGGAAGAAACTGCTGAGAGCTCCCGCAGCGGGCAGACTGGGGGGAGGAATGCACTTGCAATCCGTTGAGCCGATGAAAAATCTTTTCTGAGAAAACAGGTTATATTTGGATTGTCCCCGGGTCACCGGCTATAGTGTCACCTTTCGCAGTGTGTGGGGAGCTTGTTCGATTGATTGCTGTACGGCACTGCAGTCCTTTCCATCGAGGAGGGTTCGGCCGTTGTCCCGTCCATGGTGAGTCTCGATGATGCCACGGGGCGGCTGCCGCTCGGCCGGGTGGCGAGGAATCGCCTGACGGCATTTCCCCACCACACCATAGCGAGGCTCAGTACGCTCAGGAATATGCGGAAGTCTGGAAGAGCCTCGTGCGGAAGGCCCTTCGGGATCCATGCATTGAAAGCTTTTCAACCTGAAACCATGGCCCATGCGCGTGCTGATCAGTTGGAAGCAGAAATGGATTCGGCCGAATTCGAAGAAAGGTGATATTCCTGGGCACTCTGCGAAGAAAGCTCAGAGAGAAATCCCGGTCGGCACACGACCCCCTAGATATGATCGTTGATGAATTGGAAGGGGATGAGGAAGAGACCGAGAAGCTTTTTGGGGCGGTTCCACAGTCCGTTGAAAAAGCGAAGCATCCTAAAAAGCCCAAGAAGCCGGCCCAGCGCTGATTCTCCGTCGGAATTGAAAAATATCCTTAATAGATGTGAAGGAGTACCTTGGACCATTCGGGTGCCGCTGCAGAGCAATTCAAACCCGGGGGCGAGATATCGACCATCCAGGCTCTCGGAAACGGCAACATCAACGATACCTTTCTTGTCACCCTGGATGCGGGGGACGAGAGACACTTCGTCCTCCAGCGGATCAACACGCATGTGTTTCGACACCCTGATCGGGTGATGCGCAATATCCGAACCTTCACAGAGCACATGCGGGAACGGCTGGAGCGTGAGCCTCCGGACGGCGGGCGTCGGTGGGAAATTCCGCGAGTCCTTCCGACTGGGGAGGCCCGGGATCACTGGATCGATCCCGACGGTTCCTTCTGGCGCGCCATCAGCTTCATCGAACGTACCCGGTCTTTCGATACGGTCCAGAACCATCCCCATGCGGAAGAGGTCGGCCATGCCCTGGGAATGTTTCACCGGCTTCTGAGCGACCTGCCCATTGCCCGCCTCCTGGATACGCTCGAGGGGTTTCACATCACACCGCGCTACCTTCATCATTATGACTCCGTCCGCGCTCGGGGAGACGCCGGGAAGCGATCGCCG
>DAIQOB010000132.1:0-7270 GCA_036788075.1 Syntrophobacteraceae bacterium | reverse complement strand
AGCGCATCCAGCTGGGGGATTGTCCGGGGTTGAGAAAATTCCTTGAAAAGCACATCCGGGCGTAGGGTGCGTCTCACACACCATTTTCAGATTTTTCAAAAACTTGCATTCAACGCACCCTACCCCAGCTCCTGAGAACTAATATACCACGGAGCTCAAAATACTTGGAATGGCAAACATTATGTACCCTTGCTGAGCGAGAGCCGGGTATGTAGAATGCGATTCAAGTCAGAATGCCTGCCGCCATCATGGGGCTTTTCCAGGCTTCCTCTCGTCAATGTTCTTCCCACAACAGGAGTAAAATCCATGGCTGAAGCAAATAAAGTCGCCGTCGTCACCGGAGGAGGCCAGGGAATCGGCAAAGGGATTGCGGAGAGGCTTTTGAGGGATGGCTTCGCCGTTGTCCTGGCGGAATGGGACGAAGGGGCAGGGAAAGAGACGGAAAAAGAGCTCCATTCCCTCGGCCGGGTGCAGTTCATCCGTACGGACGTGGGCGATGAGGGTATGGTGAAGGACGCCATGGAGAAGACAGGGGAGCTGTTTGGGGGTGTGGATCTGCTGGTGAACAACGCCGGGATCATGCTGAGAAAGCCCATCATCGAGCTGTCCCTGGGGGAATGGAACCGAGCTCTCGCCACGAACCTGACCGGTATTTTTCTCTGCACCAGGTATGCCACTCCCTCCCTTCGCATGAGAAAGGGCTCCATCATAAACATCGCCTCCACCCGGGCTCTCATGTCGGAAAAGGACACGGAGGCATACTCCGCTTCCAAAGGGGGTGTTGTGGCGCTGACTCACGCTTTGGCCGTCAGTCTCGGCCCTGAAATTCGGGTCAACTGCATCAGCCCGGGGTGGATCGACGTGAGCGGATGGCGGAAGCGCTCGGAGAGGAAGAAGGAGGAGCTCACTCATGACGATCACTCGCAGCATCCCGCCGGCCGCGTGGGAAAACCGGAGGACATTGCCGCGATGGTGTCGTTTCTCATTTCTCCGGAGGCATCCTTCATCACCGGCGCAAATTTTGTCGTGGACGGTGGAATGACACGGAAAATGATTTACATTTGATCCGAACCTCGAAGAGCGGCGAGAGCACCCTACGCGCAAACAAGGAAACCCTGATCGAGGGTGAGAGGGTTACATGGAATCCATCATTGGCAAGCACTGGCATCATCTTCCCACGGAAGAGGTACTGGATCTACTGGGAACGCAGGCGGACAAGGGATTGGATCTTTTTGAAATCCAGAGCCGCCAGGAACATTTCGGCCCCAACCTGCTCTCCCAGAAAAGGGGGCGTAGCCCGGTTGTAAGGCTTCTCCTCCAGTTTCATCAACCTCTGGTCTACATCCTCATGGCCGCGGGCATTGTCACGGGGATCGTCGCCGAGTGGGTGGACGCCGGTGTCATCCTCAGCGTGGTGCTGGTGAATGCTCTCATCGGATTCGTGCAGGAGTCCAAGGCGGTTCGGGCCATCGAGGCCCTCGCCCGCTCCATGACGACGGAAGCAACGGTTCTCCGTAGCGGAGAGATCCAGAAGGTTTCCTCATCGGAACTGGTGCCCGGGGACATCGTACTCCTTCAGTCCGGCGACAAGGTCCCCGCCGACATGCGCCTGTTCAGTACGAAAGAGCTGCGCGTCGACGAGTCGGTTTTGACGGGTGAATCCCTGCCGGTCACCAAGAGCGTGGACACTCTCGGCCATGACACGGTCCTGGCCGAACGCCGGAACATGAGCTACGCTTCGACGCTTGTCACCTACGGACAGGGCAGGGGTGCCGTCGTGGCCACAGGCACCCACACGGAGATGGGCCGCATCTCAGAGCTCATTGCCGAAGTACAGTCCGTGGAAACTCCCCTCACTCGACGCATCGAGGCCTTCAGCCGCGTCCTCATGGTCGCCATCCTGCTGCTGGCCGCAGCGACTTTCGCTGCCGGCTTTCTCCACGGCGGTCCCCCCATAGAAATCTTTATGGCTGCCGTGGCTTTGACGGTGGGCTCGATCCCCGAAGGGCTGCCGGCGGCAGTCACCATCATCCTGGCCGTGGGCGTCTCACGGATGGCCAGGCGCAGAGCCATCATCCGCCGGCTGCCCACCGTCGAAACCCTGGGAAGTACGACGGTCATCTGTTCGGACAAGACCGGGACTCTCACGGAAAACCAGATGACGGTCCGGGAAATTGTGGCGGGCCCCGCCAAATACATCGTGAGCGGTTCGGGGTACGATCCTGCGGGAGCCATGGAACCCGCCGACGACGCGACTCCATTGGCGCCCTCCGAGGCCCTCATGGAATGCCTCAGGGCCGGCCTGCTGTGCAACGATTCCCGCCTGATCCTGGACGAGGGCCGATGGGGAATCCAGGGTGACCCCACCGAAGGGGCTCTCATTGTATCGGCCAGAAAATACGGCTTCGACGAAGCCCGGGAAGCTCAGCTCCACCCGAAAATCGATCTGATTCCCTTCGAATCGGAGTACCAGTACATGGCCACGCTGCATGAGTCACCGGCCGTTGCTCCGCCGATGGTTTACCTGAAGGGATCCGTGGAATCCATTCTTGCGCGATGCCGGGATACCCTGGATGCGGATGGGATTATGGCGCCCCTCGATCTCGAGAGGGTCCGCCACTGGGTGGATGAAATGAGCGGACGGGGGATGCGTGTTCTAGCCTTCGCCCGGAAGGCCTGGTCCCATTCCCGGGACCCACTGACACACGACGGCGTGGCGGAGGGGCTCACCTTCCTGGGGCTTCAGGGCATGATCGACCCCCCGCGCCGGGAGGCCATGGCCGCGGTCCGGGCCTGCCAGGAAGCCGGCATCACCGTCAAGATGATCACCGGCGATCACGCCCTCACGGCCGTTTCCATCGCAGGGGACATCGGCATCCTGGGAAACCGGTCCCATCTCCCCGCCCAATCCAACGTTGTGACAGGGCAGGAGATGGGTCAAATGACCGATGCCGAGCTGACTGACGTCGCAGCACGCACCCATGTCTTTGCGCGCGTCACGCCGGAGCAGAAGCTTCGGCTGGTTAAGGCCCTTCAAAGCCGCAGGGAAGTGGTGGCCATGACCGGGGACGGCGTCAACGACGCGCCTGCCCTGAAGCAGGCCGACATCGGCGTGGCCATGGGGATTGCCGGAACCGAAGTCTCCAAGGAAGCTGCCGACATGGTATTGACGGACGACAATTTCGCCTCCATTGAAGCCGCCGTGGAGGAAGGCCGCTGCGTTTTCGACAACCTCGTAAAATTCATCGTCTGGGCGCTTCCCACCAACCTGGGTCAGGGACTGGTCATCCTGACCGCCGTTTTCGCGGGAATCACCCTGCCGATCCTTCCCGTGCAGAGTCTGTGGATCAACATGACGACAGCCGGTTCATTGGGGCTCATGCTCGCCTTCGAGCCTCGAGAGGGCGGCATCATGCGCCGGCCGCCGCGTCATCCCCGGAGTCCCCTGCTCTCCCGGGAACTGGTGGGGAGGGTGTTGCTCGCCGGGCTGCTTCTCATGGCCTCGGCCTTTGGACTTTTTGAATGGGAAGAGCTGAGCGGGGCCAGCCACGCTCAGGCACGCACCGTCGCGGTCAATGCCTTCGCCGTCATCTCTACGCTCTATCTGTTGAACTGCCGCTCTCTGGACCGTTCATTCTGGAGCATCGGAATCTTTTCCAATCCATGGATTCTGTTGGGAATTATAATGATGATGATGCTGCAGCTCGCCTTCACGTACCTCCCCTTCATGAACCGTCTCTTCCACACGGAGCCCATCGGTCTCCAGTCGTGGATGGGCATTATCGCTGCAGGTTTCGTGTCTCTATGGGCAGTGGGCCTGGAAAAATTCCTGGCCAGACGGTTTTCCTCCAGGACCGGCACCATAAAGGAAGAAATGGAAGGTCCCTCTGAAGCGGGCTGAGCATCGAAAGGGGCCTATTGCACCGCGGCGAAAGTCATTACCTGGTCCGGGAAGTTTTTTATTCCCCCTTTGAAGGGGAATCGAGGGGGATGTGCGGTGACGTTCACACCCCCCTGCCCCCGTCGAGGGGGGAATAGCTCCGTCCCTTAGGATGAAAACTTTCGCCGAGCTGTACTGGTGTCCCTGCCCTGCCTCTTCTCAGCGCGCCAACCCCATGAGGCTCAAAAGCTCGAAGCAGAATGCAGCCACCGTGGCGGCGGCGGGGATGGTCAGGATCCAGGCAACCCCCATTCGCCTGGCAACCCCCCATCGCACGGCTGACAACCGCTTGGAAGACCCCACCCCCAGAATTGCCGCCGAAATGACATGAGTGGTGCTGATGGGGGCTCCAAGGGAGGATGCCACCGAAATGACACCGGCTGCCGAGGTTTCGGCTGAAAACCCGTGTACCGCCTCAAGGTTGAAGATCTTGTGTCCCATGGTCTTGATGATCTTCCACCCGCCTGTGGCTGTCCCCATGGCCATGACGACGGCGCAGCTTATCTGGACCCAGAGGGGCACCCGGGTATCGGGGATATGGTGCCCGATGAAAAGGGCCAGGGTGATGATCCCCATGGTTTTCTGGGCATCGTTTATGCCGTGGCTGGTGGCCATGAAGGCCGAGGACAGGATTTGCAGCTTGCGGAATGCCTTGTTGGCCTTGCGTGGATGAGTGTTTCGAAAGATCCAGGAGAGGGCCAGCATGACCAGGTACCCGGCCAGAAAACCAGCCAGGGGCGAAAGGAAAAGGGGCACCAGGATCTTGTAGCCGATGGACTGGAAATTGAGAGCATCCACTCCCCGGTAGGCGAGGGTCGCACCGATCAATCCGCCGATGAGGGCATGGGAGGAAGACGACGGCAGCCCCAGGTACCACGTCAGGATGTTCCAGAAGATGGCTCCAAAGAGCGCCGCCAGGGTCAGGGCCTGGCATCCCTTGATCATTTCCGGGTGCACGATGCCACTGCCGATTGTCTGGGCCACATGGCTGCCCAGGAGAGCCCCTACGAGGTTCAGCACGGCCGCCATCATCACCGCCACTCCCGGCGACAGCACCTTGGTCGATACGACGGTCGCAATGGCATTGGCCGTATCATGGGCGCCATTGGTAAAGTCGAAGGCCAGTGCCACGACAATGACGACTATCAAGAGCAGAGGTATTTCAAGCATTTTTGAGGACGATCCCTTCGATGGCCTTGGCCAGTTGCCATGTCTTGTTGTAGGCCTTGTCGATTCGGTCGTAAATGTGGGTCCACTTGATGATGTCCAGAACATCAGCCGCCCCGGGGGACGGATTGTCGTAGAGCTCGGCCAGGCCGCTCAGCAGGAGCATTTCACATTCCTTCTTGAGCTGCTTGATCTGGACGACGGTTTCAGAGACTTCCTGGCCGCTGCCCAGCCTCCCCAGCATCACGCCGACCCCCGCAACCATCTCTTTGATGTCTGCAATCATCTTCTTTGCGGGGAAGCGAATGCGAGAAAGTCCGTAGACGCCGATGCGGTTGGAAACCGACTGGATGTGATTGAGGATGGCTTCCTGGGAGGAATTGATCTCGTGAATGTCCTCGCGATCAATGGGGGTTATGAAGGTGGTCGACAACTCCCGGAGGATGGTTCGGCTGATGATGTCGCCTTCGGCCTCAAGGATGTTGATGAGCTGGCATTCTTCCTCACAACCGACGAAATCCTCCGCCATTTTATGAAGCACCGTTGCGGCATTCAAGATGATGCGGTTCTGCTCGCGAAACATCTCGAAAAACTTGGGTGACTTTGGGAAAAGGCTGAAAGACATGGCCTATCCTCGATGCAGTAATGGGTTGATGGGGACCGCCGCCGCGGCACCCCGAGCTAGTTCCATGCGACGGGATTCGCCGGGCGGCAGGCAGTTTCAAGATTCCATATTCAGCTTATTAGATTACCACACCGATCGGCCGATGCTCAACGCATTCTGTGTAAACATCACGGACAATGGAAACGACGAAGAGCTCCCGTCCGGAAGGACAGAGCCTATGGGGCTGCTTTGACTGGAGGATTCCCGGGGAGATCGATCCGCAACGGAAGGGGTGAACAACAAGGCACTCTCCTTGTTTTGAAGGAGTGGCCCCGTCATTCACCCACCTGTTCGCATCTGTCACTTGAGGAACCGGTATGGGTCGGCTCTCATCAGCCAGGGACTGGTGGGATAATCGGCCGCCAGCCGGTCGTAGATAGCGATCAGGTTGCTCACCTCATGCGTCTCGATGTATTTGGAAACGCCATTCAGATAGATCGCCTCCGGGGCCATGGAGCTGTTGGGGAATCCACTTATGATGCGCTCAAAACAGCCGCAGGCCGCCTTGCGATCAGGCCGATTGAAAAAGGCCTTGCCCATTCCCAGCAGCAGAGAGGGGATGAGCTCTTCGGGCGGATAGAACCCCAGCGTGCGGTACTGCTCGGTCCCGTCGGGCTCCAAAATCAGTAAAGTCGGGGTCCACTTGACCTTGAATCGCCGGCCCAGTTCGGGATCATCGGCGGGAATGCGCACGGGAACAAGGTTTTCCCTCACAAACTTGACCACGGCAGAATCGGGGTACGCAACTGCGTCCATGCGTTTGCACCCGATTCAGTTGGGGTTGAAGAAATCCAGAAACACCATCTTGTTTTCCGCTTTGGCCTTGGCCAGGCCATCCTCGAAAGATGTCAGCCATTCGATCTGTTCCATGATCATCCTCCTTGTGTGCGGGATCCGGGCCCTCCGCCGGCGTGGCAGGCGGAGCCATTGTTGCAACAGGGCGCTCATGAGCGTGTCTTTCCCGTGTGCCACACTCACACTCTACGCCCGATTCGCCTACAACCTTTGAATCAGGTACAAAAAGGACGGAACGGGGATTCGAACCTTCAGCTTGAAGAATTCCCTCTTGATGTTCTTTTTCCATCCTCCGTTTTTAATATCCATCAACGGTGAAAAGTAAATGGTCCCTTTGTAGAACGGATGAGAAAAATTCTTTTCCATCAAGTTGAAAAAGGATTGCATGTGCCCTTCTGGAAGATTGTCTCCGCAAACGAAGTTCGAGGTCATTTCAACCTTTTCATATCTCTTGTTGATCTCCACGATCCTTCCAAACGCCCGTCCGACGGCTTCCGTTGTAATGCCCTTCCCCAATTGATGCAGCGTCTTCGCATCCGAAGATTCAAGCCCCACATTGATGTATGTCCTGAACGGAAGCCTGTTGATGCGTTCAAAGACGGAGTCGTCAGATTTGATGACGGAATCCACACTGCCGAACAGGAAAAGGCAGGGGCCTTCAAGGTGAGAACTCCCCAGTTCAAAAGCATCGTATGCGTAGCGGG
>DAIQOB010000131.1:0-7321 GCA_036788075.1 Syntrophobacteraceae bacterium | reverse complement strand
CAAGGCCAGGCGAGATCCCAAGCGCATCGTCTTCCAGGAAGGGACCGAGCCCAAAATCCTTCGGGCATGCCAGACCATCATCGATGAAGGGATTGCACGGCCCATCCTCATCGGGAACCGCGAAAAAATTCTGGCCAAGATTGCCGAACTGCATTTGGAGTTGAAGGGTGTGGAGATCGTCGATCCCCAGACCTTCGAGCGCACCGAGGATTACATTACCGAATTTCACCGGATTCGGTCGCGCAAGGGAGTCACCCGCCATGAAGCCCGGCAGTCCATGCTGTACAACCCCAATTACTTCGGGGCCATGATGGTGAAGATGGGCGATGCCGACGCCATCGTGGGCGGGGTCAGTCAGCACTATCCCGACACCATTCGGCCGGCCCTCCAGATGCTTCCCCTGGAGGCTGGGACGACTGTCATCGCCGGGCTTTACATGATGATCTTCGCCAAGGATGTTCTGTTCTTCGCGGATACGACGGTCAACATCGAACCGACCGCTGAGCAGCTGGCGGAAATTGCCATCTGTACCGCTGAAGCCGTCAAGCATCTCGACATCGAACCGCGCGTCGCCATGCTCTCTTTCAGCAACTTCGGCAGCACGCGGCATCCCTGCAGCGACAAGGTCGCCCGTGCCACCCAGATCGTGAAGGAGCGGAGGCCCGACCTCACCATCGACGGTGAGATGCAGCCCGACACGGCCCTGATTCCGGAAATTCTGAACAATGTCTACGAATTCAACTCCCTGAGAGAGAAGGCCAACGTCCTGATTTTCCCCTCCCTCGATGCCGGAAACATCGCCATGAGGCTCTTGCGGCGTCTTGGAGGAGCCACGGCCATCGGCCCGATCCTCATAGGCGTCAGCAAGGCCATCCACGTTCTTCAGCGCGATTGCGATGTGGAGGACATCGTGAACACCACATCCCTGGCCGTTATCGATGCTCAGAAGCATGAAGCGCACAAATGACAGTTGATGGAAGAGAATCCGAACAAGTGGATTGATTTTTAACGGACACTCGATTAACCTTCCACAAGTTTGATTGTTTGCCCGTCCATTGAAAAAAAATGAATTGATGAGCCGGGGGGGTGCTCTCCCAGAAGAGAGCTGAGATGATACCCTTGGAACCTGACCCAGGTCATACTGGCGGAGGAATCGGCGAAAGAGAAATCTATTCTCAAAAGGCCGTTTTTCCAGACGGCCTTTTTTTGTTTCAGGTTCAAAACCGCATGCATCCCAGCTTCAACAGCACCTTTCCTCGAAGTGAAAAAAAGAGGACATCATGGCTACACAACTGGATTACGCCAAGCAGGGCATCGTCACTGAAGAAATGAAACAGGCTGTCGCCGACGAGCCCCTCACCGCCGAAGAGCTGCGGGAACGCATCGCTCTGGGGCATGCGGTGCTCCCCAAAAATGTCAACCATTCCTTCCCCATCCTGCGAGCCATTGGCCGGGGTCTGAAGACGAAGGTGAATGCCAACCTGGGAAGCAGCGGCGAATGCTGCCTGATGGAGTTGGAAGACGCCAAGCTGCAGGCGGCCCTCAGAGCCCGGGCCGATTCCATCATGGACCTTTCCACGGGAGGAAATCTCGGGGGATTGAGGCAATACTTCCTGGAAAAGTCCACGGTCATGGTGGGGGCGGTGCCCATCTACGCCCTGGCGACGGAAATGGTCTGCAGCCATCAGCCTCTCGAGAAGATGGACGGAGACCAGCTCCTGAGGAGCATCGAAAAACAGTGCATGGAGGGCCTCGATTACATCACGGTCCATTGTGGAGTCACCCTGGCGTCCGTGAAGAAGCTCGAAAGCTTTCAACGCCTCATGCCCTGTGTGAGCCGGGGCGGGTCCATTCATATGCACTGGATGCGAGCCAACCGCAAGGAAAACCCCCTCTACGAAAATTTTGACGCTCTCCTGGAAATTGCGCACAAGTACGATGTGACGCTCAGCCTGGGAGACGGGTTCCGCCCCGGCACCATCCTCGACGCCACCGACGGCGCCCAGCTGGAAGAGCTCATGATCCTGGGAGAGCTGGCCAAGCGCGCCCGCGCCCGCGGGGTCCAAACTATGATCGAAGGTCCCGGCCATGTGCCTCTGCAGC
The DNA here is from genome assembly GCA_036788075.1 of Syntrophobacteraceae bacterium. GTDB lineage: Bacteria > Desulfobacterota > Syntrophobacteria > Syntrophobacterales > Syntrophobacteraceae > Desulforhabdus. The sequence goes on along the minus strand of DAIQOB010000131.1, from coordinate 5,218 downwards.
AGATTCAGGCCAACATGCTTCTCCAGAAAAGACTCTGCGACGGCGCTCCCTTTTACATCCTGGGTCCCCTCCCCACGGACATTGCACCCGGTTACGACCACATCACGTCCGCCATCGGAGGAGCGCTTGCCGGTTCTGCGGGAGCGGATTTCATCTGTTATGTCACTCCCGCAGAGCACCTGGGGCTTCCCAATGCGGACGATGTTTACCAGGGGGTGATGGCGTCCCGCATTGCGGCTCATGTGGCGGACATTGCCAAGGGGCTGCCGGGAGCCATGGACGCCGATCGACGGATTTCCGAAGCGAGGCAGAAGCTCGACTGGGAAGGAGTGATCCGGGAATCCCTGGACCCCGACCTGGTGAGAGAGCGCCTCCAGGTCACCGAAGACAGGGAGGCCTGCAGCATGTGTGGGAAACTCTGTGCGGTGAAAATCAGTCGAATGCTGTAGTACGCCATGGCTATGCCATGACACGATGGGGTTGACTCAACCAACTTTCGTCATTCCGGCATGCTTCAAGCCGGAATCCAGGCAGACGGCACATTCTCTGGATTCCGCCTTGAAGCATGCCGGAATGACGGGTCGAGATTGCTGAAAAACCTGCATAATAATAGACCCCCTGCCCTGACGTTCCGGAGCCTCACAAGCGGAGCAGCCTCTTCCACCAGGGAATGCTCGTTTTCATACGGGCTACTTCCAGCTCCAGTTCTTGAATTCGCTTTTGAGCCTGCCCCAGCTCATAATCCTTCCATTCCGTCTCGAGAAGGATCTCCTTCACTTCTTCCAGCTCTCGATCCTTTTCCTTCAGCTGCACATCCTTGGCCGACAGGTCTTTTCGATACTGATCGAGGAACTCATTCAACTTGCGCAGCTCTCCAAGCTCCAGAAGCATTGCCTCGTAGCGTTCTCTCTCCAGTGTCACCGTACTGGTGATTTCACCCGACTCTCTCACCCCCATTGCTTTCCTTCTCCCAATACCCCTTCGAGCTTCCGCTCCTGATCTTTCCGACAGTTGCTGCGAGCTCTGATCCTGCCCCTGTTTTTTTCGCCCTTGACCTGCTCCCCAAAGTCCTGCAAGGATAGACGGGGGGACAGCAAATATACCGGCAGCTCTTCCATGGCTTCAAAAAAGATTCTTATCGCACGGACGGACGCAGGGTAAAGCAGAAAGCTCACTCCCTTACGGTCGAACGAGAAAAATATTGCAGGGGGAAGCACGGGTCATACGATTCCCGGAGGAGGAAGCCGGAGGGCTTTCGAGGGGCGCAGATCCAAAACCGATGAGGTGGGAAAGGCCATGAGTAACACATCATTCAGCTTCTGCAAGGCACTTTCGAGCGAGCTCGACCCGGAGAAGCTCCGTCAAAAGTTTCTTTCGTCCCTTCTTGAATTGCAGAACGTCGAGCGCGGTTCCATCTGGGTGAAAAAGAAGAATGGCTACCTCTGTGTCGAGGCGGCAGGGGATCAGAGTGAGCGCATCAAGGGTATCACGATCCGTGCCGATCAGCCGAGCATCGTGGGCTGGGTGATCGAAAACGGCAAAATGACCATCGCCGAGCCGGGAAAAGACGAGCGCCATTACAAGGCCTTCGAGGCGGATATGGCTGTCAAGAGCCGGCTCATCCTCTGTTTTCCGCTCTTGCTCAAGAACGGCGAAGTGTACGGGGCCGTCCAGCTCATCGACACGAGCGCCGGAGGCGACCGCCTCAACCTGGACAAAGACTATCTCGACCTCCTGCAGAACCTGGTGGATATCGGCTCCATCGTCCTCAGCAACTCCCTCGTTTACATGGACCAGGTCAGAGAAAACCAGCAGCTGAAGCAGACACTGGATTCGATCCGCAGGGAAGAAGCCATTCTGGGGAAGAGCGAAGCCTTCCTCAAGGTTCTCAAGGCGGCTGCGGACTACGCCAGGACGGACTTTCCCGTCCTCATTACGGGGGAGAGCGGGACGGGAAAGGAAGTCATCGCCAAGGAAATTCACCGGCTGAGCACCCGGGCCGATAAACCCTTCCTCGTGCAGAACTGCAGTGCCATCCCGGAAACCCTGCTGGAGAGCGAACTGTTCGGATATCAAAAGGGTGCCTTCACGGGTGCGATCAAGGACAAGGTGGGGCTGTTCGAAGCGGCCAACGAAGGGACCGTCTTCCTGGATGAAATCGGCGACATGCCGCTCCAGCTCCAGGCGCGCATCCTGAGAGTCATTCAGAACAGCGAGATCAAACCACTGGGAGGAACGAAAACCAGGAAAATCAATGTGCGCATCCTTTCGGCCACCAACAAAGACCTGAGAGAGGCCATCGCACGGGAGCAGTTCAGGGAAGACCTCTTTTACCGGCTCAATGTGCTTCCCCTGCACCTGCCGCCCCTGCGGGAGAGGAAGGAAGACATCCTCCTGCTTCTGGATCACTTCCTTACCCGCGAATCGCTGAAAATGGGGATTCCTCCCAAGAAGTTCAATCGGGCGGCCATGGACTACCTCCTGCAATATTCCTGGAAGGGAAACATTCGGGAGCTGGAAAACTTCGTCAAGCACATCATCGTCGTCGTGGAGGGCACTCAGATCACGCGTGACGATCTGTTCCTGCACTTTCAGGCAGCCCAGCTGGATGCCGCTCCTGCCGAGCCGGCCTCCCTCCCCTCTGTCCTCCCGCACGAATTTGCCACCCAGCAGGAACCTTCACCGCAACCGGACCGCACGGATACCTCATTTTTTGAAGGCTACACTTGGGAGGAGTTGGAAAAGGCTTACGTCCTCTACCTGCTGGAGAAGAACCGCTGGCACATCACCCGCGCCGCCAGGGAGGCCGGTGTCAACCGTTCCACCTTCGATTCCAGGATGAAAAAGCTCGGCATCAGGAAATGAACGATTCCACGCTAAAAGAGAAGGCTGAGAGTCCACCTTTTTGTGCGGTTCGGACTTGCAGGATTCAGACAAATTCGATAAGGAAACAGTCGCTGCACCGACACTTCCCCTGAAGAAAGGAAAAGAACGCCCGACATGACCGATGACGCACCTCCTCCGGGCTTTTTGTCCATCGACGAGAAAATTCGGAAGGCCAAAGCACTCTTTGATGCCCGGGGAAAAATCCTGCTTCAAGAACCTGCTGTCGTGAGACTCATGGCTGAGCTGGACCACAGGATATCCGCATCCCAGGAAGCCATGGTGCGCTTCGGCATCGTGGGAGCCTGCAGGCACTGTGAGGAAGAAGAGGGCGGCAGCTGCTGCGGGGCCGGTATAGAAAACAAATACAGTCCAACGCTGCTCCTCCTCCAGCTGCTTTTGTCGGGCGAACTGCCCGAAAGCCGCCAGTGGGAAAACAGCTGTTTTTTTCTGGGGGAGCAGGGCTGCCGCCTCAGGGCGCGCCACGTCTTGTGCATCAATTATCTCTGCCTCCGCATCCAGAAGATGCTTCCCCCGGAAGATCTCATCATGCTGCAGACGGTCACCGGGGAAGAGATGGACACAATTTTTCATCTTCACGAAACAGTCAAACGTATCTTGAATCGTTGAACGCCATGCAATCGAGCCAACTGTCTCAAACCCTCGCCTTCATCGCCGACTTCTACGACAGCTGCAAGTTCGGCTGTGAGGGCGTGGAAGGATATCGCAAGTCCACGGACCTCCAGAAGTTGACGCACTGCATTCTGGACCTGGAGCACCATGGATTCCTTGATCCGCGGCGAACGACTTTCGTGGACCTGGGGTGCGCCGACGGCCGCGTCAATGTCATGGTGAGCTATGCTGTCCGCAGGTCCATCGGGATTGAAATCGACTCGGAGATCCTCGCCGAATACTCCCCCATGAAGAGCAGGCTGACGTCGAAACTCCAGGAAGCAGGCCTTGCCTCCCCTCCCGACAACATTGCAGTGTTTCACGGGAGCTCCCTCGAGGATGAAACCTTTGCACGCATCTTCCAGGAAACCGGGTCACACTTGGAGGACATCGATTTCTTCTACACCTACATCACGCTCCACGACCTCTTCGGCGAAATGATCGCTGAAAAAGCCAAACCGGGGGCGCTCTACCTGGTCTATGGCTTCAGCAAAATCCTTCCCCGCTACGACGGGATGGAGCTGCTGCTTCCCGACGTGGGGAGCCAGGGCATTGCTGCACTTTACCGAAAACTCTGAGGATTTCAGGTGAAAACTTTCGCCAGCCTGGACTGGAAAAACCCCCTTCACCGCGTCAGTTTTTCGATGATCTTCCTGTGCTGGGGATATTCCTGCAGGAGATGACCGCGGTCGGCCAGTTGGAAGTCGGCGTATTCGAAGCCCGGCGCTACGGTACAGCCCATCAGGGCGTAGGACGCGGGGTCATCGACGGCGGCGGCGAACCAGCAGCCGGCTTCCACCACCACCTGGAACGACTCGCCCTTGTCCGGTTCGCTCCCCAGCTTTTTCTGCACCAGCCGCCCCGATTTCTCGATGACATAAAGGGTAACGGGACTGCCGGCGTAAAAGTGCCAGATTTCATCGGATTTGATGCGGTGAAATGCGGAGAAATCGCCTCCCTCCAGGAGGTAATAGATGGCAGTGGAAAAGACCCGATCCCCTTCGAACCGGCGGGGAAGCTGACCGTCTCTCACCGACTCGGCCGAGCGATAGGTCTGGGCGAACCAGCCCCCCTCCGGGTGCGGCGCGAGTCGGAGCTTATCGATCCAATAGGCTGCCTTGTCCTGCATGGGACCTCCATTTTGAGGCGGGTTCAACGGCCAAAAAAGGGGCAGAGGGAGCGGAGTGCAGGGAAGCCTTCAGCGCAATTTCCTCTGACCTTCCCGATGGAAGCGTTCCATCAAAATTCTTGACACAGAGTGGTCTGTAATGTAACTGGTTTATCCAATGGTAGTCTATTCAAATACACTACGAAGGTGTAGGTTTCACTGAACGTTCAAGCGTACGGTGATTTAAAGTGTGGGCGGGTTCCATCCGGACTGTTGCCGTTCCGGGCACCCGGCACAGTCGAGCAGTAAAGCAGCGGAAATATCAATGGGCCACGAAAGCCTCTGAACCGCAAGAATGCGGGAGGGGTTTTTGTGGCCTTTTTTATTTCGGAGATAAAAGCGGAGGGCATTTTCACCATGAAGCTTTGGTCAAGCACCCTTTTGTCTGCCTTTGCCCACGCAGCGGTTCTCTGCATTCCCCTCTCCGTGCCCCTCACGAACGTAGCCATCCAACCGGCTGCATTGCAGTGTGTGATCCTCCCACATGAGGATACT
>DAIQOB010000130.1:0-7335 GCA_036788075.1 Syntrophobacteraceae bacterium | reverse complement strand
AGCGGTTTTTCACGGGGGGAGATTATCAGTATTCTCTCCAGAGCCTTCCCGTTTCCGATAATCCCCTGGAGGATTTTCTTTTCGTGCAGAAGCGGGGCAACTGTGAATATTTCGCTTCCGCACTGGCCGCCATGCTGAGAGCCGGAGGAATCCCCTCGCGCGTGGTGGGGGGATACAAGGGAGGATTCTACAATCGAGCCGGTGGGTATTACCTCGTTTTACAGAGCAACGCCCATGTCTGGGTGGAAGCCTATCTGAAAAATGGATGGCTGCGCCTGGACCCCACGCCGCCCCTGCATGAAGGGCTTCAGGCTGGAGGGGCTCGGGATTTCAGCATGCAGCTCAAGCTAGCCATGGATACCGTCAACTACTATTGGAATCGCCTCGTCATCACCTATGATCTGAGCAGGCAGATGGCACTGCTGGAATGGCTCCGGTCGAGCCTCGAAAAGCACGCAATCGCCTCCTGGAAGCCGACCTTGAACAAACGAAGCCTCCTGCACTATGCAGTATTGCCTCTGCTTTGCCTTCTCGCCTGCTTGTGCCTTTACCGATTCCTCACCGACAGGAAAAAACCCCTGGACAGAATCGCCGCTCGCTTCACCAGAAAAATGGCCACCCACGGCTATCGAAAGGGAAAGGCGGAAGGACTGGAGGAGTTTGTGGCAAGAATCGAAGAGGAGACCCTCCGAGAGAAAGCGCAACGGTTCGTGGAGGATTTCGAGGCCATCTACTACGGAGACCAGGAGGCGACCCGCCATTCCCTCACCCGGCTCAGAAACCGGATGAGAGAATTTTGAGGTGATTTTACCTCATGGACGGTTACGAATATGGAAACGAGAAGTTGTTCTTCCTTGCAGGGTGAACTTTTGCCCACGATTTCATGCCCGAAGCATTCCCAGGTGGGTAAAAGCCCACATACAAAAATCCTCGTTGCCATCTCAGGCCGCATCGCTCAGGGCTAACGCACCGGTAGGGCAGCTTTTGACGCACTGGGGGTCCCCGCCGCACAAGTCGCAGTGAATCAATTTGTTATCGATGGCGAACAGTGCATTGAAGGCGCAGTTCTCCTTTACTTGTGCATCACCTTCCCAGATGAATGCTTTTCTCAGGGCGTCATCTGCACCCTTCCCCCGGGATTTCAGGCACTGCATCTTCTTGCACTGCCTGCAAACCACCGGCCGATGGTGACCATGGTCCAGAAAGCTGAGATGCACCCGGATGGCGGAGGCCTCACGTTGCACCTGACCGCCATGCACGAGGGAACAGGTGATTTCACAGAGCAGACAACCGGTACATTTGTGTTGATCCACTTTAACCCGCATGTCGGTACTCCTCCTGGAAAGGCTCGTCTATCCTCAAACGGTTGACGCTGGCAGGCGTGGGCACTCCGTTGCTGTCCCAGCCGTGGAGCTGATAGTACTCATCCAGCATTTCCTCGAATTTTTCCCGGTCTATATGTTCGCCTTGAGTGGGGCCATCGGGAACCGGCGCGTCATAATACAGGTCCGGCAGGGTGTCATCTTTTCGTGAAATCCCCTCGCCATTGATGAAGAGGCGTTCGGTGGTGTAGATTCTTTCTCCGAGGGCGTAAAGGTCTTTATCCGTCAGATCGAAGCCCACGGTTTTCTTCAACAGCTCACAGATATCCAGGTATCCGAGGGCGTTGATGCTACTGAAAACGCCGGCAAACCGGCAGATGCCCACCGAGTCCATGACGGCGTTGAACAGTTCGTGCCACCAGACCATGCGTGCCTTTCCCCTGTAGTCTTTGAAATCCTTGCCGACATCGGCGCCGTAAAAGTTGTTGAGCAGTTCTCGTGGATATTGAACGACATCGGTGGATGGACGACTTCTCATGTGGCAAGTCCCCCGGGTTGCCACGGCCAATCCAAATCCGAAGGCCTTGGCCGCACGTTCATCGGTCATTTCTATGGACACATTTTTTATGGTCATCATGTGTTTTCCGGCTTCGGGACTGAGCCTCGCAGGTGCAAAGCTTCCCTCGGCAACGACATTGCCGAAATTTCTCCGGTACACCGTATCGGTCATCAAGCGTTCAATGGCGTCATGGTCTCCCCACTGCAGGGCATACCCCACATCCTCCCTGGAGATGATCCCCTTTTCAAAGAGGGTGAACGCATAGCCCAGATAATTGCCGCCCGAGATGGTATCGATGCCGTATTGATTGCAAAGCTCGGACAGGTACACCACCGATTCCAAATTCAAATTTCCAAGCGTGGGGCCAAGGGATGCGATGCTGGCATACTCGGGGCCTTCCCCCCGGGTGCCCTTGAATTTACCCTCCTTGATTTCGAAACGGTGTCGGCAGTGGATGGGACAGCCGAAGCACGATACTGAGCCCTTGGACATTTTGGAATGTAAATTCTCGGCATGGAGAGGCTCTCCCAGTTCTCCCACGGTGGTTCTCTGATGGTACCTGTAGCTGGTCCAGCCCCGCGTGTTGGCATTTTTGAACAAGATGGGAGTACCATAGAGTCCCAGGGCTTTTCCCCACTTGCTTCCAGCGGTTTTTTGACTCGTGGCTCTAAGGAGGCCGAGATACCCCGTGGGATCCTCGATGGAAAAGGGCTTGTTGCCGCGCACGGCCACCGCCTTGAGCTGTTTGGATCCCATGAGCGCGCCCAGGCCTGTCCTGCCGGCTGCATTTTTCGGTCCCGTAATGATGCAGGCAAACCGGACCTTGTTTTCACCGGCGGGAGCGATGCACATGGTTTTGACTCTGTCATCCCCGAGCGCATCGCTGATCATGGTCTGGGTTTCCGCGGTGTTCCTGCCCCACAGGTGTGCAGCGTCCATGAAGGATATTTTTTCATTGTCAAAGTAGAGATAAACCGGACGATCGCTTTTCCCGGTGATGACGAGATGACTGTACCCGGTACCGGCCAACTCGGCCCCGAAGTACCCGCCTACATTGGAATCCCCCAGGTAACCACTTTCCGGGGATCTGCCGGAAACGTTGGATCTGCCCCCCAGGACGCCTGTGAGAAGTCCGGCGCCGAATATCAGCGGGTTGCGGGCATCGAAAGGATCCGCCCCCCGGGGTGTCAAATGCTTCAGGTAATACATGTTCAACCCCCTGCCACCGAGATAGTCTCTGCGCAGGCCTGACGGGACTTCCTGAACTTCCACCTGCCTGGTGCTCAAATCAACAAAAGCGGTCTTCCTGGTCAACGGCATGATCGACTCCTTCCCTGCCTGTCAATGACACATTCATGGTTTTCAGCGGATAAAGAGCGAAACGCGTGCCAATGAACAATATATCAAAATATCAGGATGTTAATCTGAATACCCCTCGAATGGCACGATATTAAACGACTTCATGCGTTAAATATCGTGTCTACTGTCAAATATCGTGGTATGTTCCACAAGGTATAAGATCTTCGAAAGGTACAAAACTTACGATTCGATGGCTGCCTGCTTTTAGCAGGAGCGGCAGGATGCCGCTCCTACTAAAAAACGTTTTCAATATTTAGCGCATAGATTTACCAAATAGGAAGACAACGCATGCCCCGTTGTGAATTCCGAAGCCATGAGGACTGAGAGGAGAATGCCATGAAAGTGGATGCCAATGAATTTTTCCGACAGGCAACGATTCACATTTGCAGCAGCCTCGACATCAAAAAAGCCATGCAACGCTGCCTGCAATATATCGAGCACTATATGCCGGTCTCATGGATGTCATTGTACCTGTACGAGCAGGAAACCGGTATCCTTTCAAATCTCGCCACCGTATCGAGCAGGGGAAGCATCACGCCGCTCCCACCCGTCGTGCTGCCCCAAAACGCCATCATGCAAATCGAGGACGAGTTTTCCAAATGGCAGGGGGTCAAGATTGTCGGCAACCCTGAGCATGATGCAGTTTCCTGGACCGTATATCAGCAGACAGGGAAAGCCGATATTTCACTCCTGGTCATGCGTCTGGTCATCGAGGAACAGAGGCTGGGGGCACTGACACTCATAGCCGAATCGAAAAATTGCTACGATCAAACTCACGCAGACTTGCTCGGCCTGCTCAGGGAACCCTTTGACATGGCGGTATCCAATGCCCTCCGGTATATGGAAGCCATCAGACTCAAAGACATGCTGGATGCCGAAAATCGGCGTTTGAACAGGGAATTGTCGCACGTATCCCTGGATGAGATCATTGGGGCGGATTCCGGCTTGAAAGGAGTCATGGAAATGGCCCGCCAGGTGGCGCCTCTCAACAGCCCGGCCATGCTCCTGGGTGAAACCGGAGTCGGCAAGGAGGTCATTGCCAACGCTATCCATTACACTTCACCCCGCAAGAACGGACCGTTCATAAAAGTCAATTGTGGGGCGATTCCCGATACTCTTTTCGACAGTGAGCTGTTCGGACACGAAAAAGGGGCTTTTACAGGCGCCGCGACGCTGAAGCGCGGATACTTCGAAAGGGCCCACACGGGGACTATTTTTCTGGATGAAATCGGAGAGCTTCCACTGCAGGCCCAGGTCCGTCTGCTCCGGGTCCTTCAAGAAAAGGAGATCCACCGTGTGGGGGGGACTCGGCCCGTACCGGTGGATGTAAGGATCATCACGGCAACCCATCGCAATCTGGAAGACATGATCAAGACTGGACTCTTTAGGGAAGATTTGTGGTTTCGGCTCAACATTTTTCCCATCACGATCCCGCCATTGAGGCACCTGAAAGAAGACATCCCCATGCTGTTTCATCAGTTTATGCGTAGAAAATCAAAGGAGCTGAAAATTCACACAATTCCTCCTGTTACCGCCAGGAGCATAGAGCGGCTTCAATCCTATCCGTGGCCCGGGAATGTGCGAGAACTCGAAAACCTGGTGGAACGTGCGCTGATACTGAGCTGCGGCCGCCATGACAATACCGACCTGGAGATCGAATTCCTGTGTGATTGGGAAGCACGGAAGGATGTACAACCATTCTGCGAGTCGGGGCAGCCGGTATTGTCTCTGGACCAGGCTATCTCGCGTCACGTCCAGAAGGTTTTGACCATGACCAATGGAAAAATATATGGGACAGGTGGAGCGGCGGAACTGCTTCAGATCAATCCCAATACGCTTCGCAGTCGCATGCGGAAATTGAACATTCCCTTCGGGAGGTCCGGAGAAATCCCTGCTTCCATGCGTCCAGAGAAAATGTTGTAAGCCGACCTTCTCCCCTTTCGGGACAGCATGCCCAGGGAGGACCCGACATCAGTACCTTGAACCTCAAAATGGCTTGCCCTCGTGGCGGCTATGTGGTAGAAGGTTCCTTTCGTGAAGCCGCACAGTTCGGAAAGAAGATAAGCATCTGGAAATACTAGATTCACTCATATCCAAGGGTACTTTGAGAGAGAAAGGAAGCATGATCATGAGCAGGAAATGTGAATTCTGCGGAAAAACCCCCCAGGTTGGCAACAATGTCAGCCACGCGAACAATAAGACGAAGCGTTTGTGGCTGCCCAACCTGCAGGAGGTGCGCCATGTGGATAAAGACGGCACGGTGCGCCGCGTCCGCGCATGCACGCGCTGCATTCGAAGCGGCCTCGTCGTCAAGCCGGCCTGATGCGTTTTTCCGCCATGGTTTCATCCCCTGTGCAATCGGTTCCGGTGGAGACTCGAAACCCTTTGTACAGGGGATGATGCGCGCCAGTTGGGCCGGCCTGTCGTCGCTCTAAACCATTCCGGATACCGACGTCCGGCCAGTCGCCCTCCCCGAAGCTGGTCGTGTGAACAGCCCGTTCCCCATAGATTGCCGACGCATCCGGAGTCGTCATTCCAGGGGATGCGTCACGATCCCGCTGCTGCATTCGAGCATCCCGTCCGATGGTCTTCTTTCCCCAGGGACCTTACAGGAAAAGCATATGGAGCCTCTTAACGCTGCCCGTTCGCAAGAAGCGATCCCTTTGCCCGAAAATCAGGAACCATCGACCCATTTTGGCTTCCTGACAGTTCCTGAGGACGACAAGGTCCGCTGGGTCAGGCGCCACTTCAATACGGTGGCCTGCAAATACGATTTCATGAACACCCTTCTCAGCTTCGGAGCGCATTACATCTGGAAGCGCATTGCCGTCCGCATGATGGACCTCCGTGAGGGAGACCGAATCATTGACGTGTGCGGTGGTACTGCCGATCTTGCCTTGATGGCCGCTCCTCTCATCGGTCCTTCGGGCCGTGTTTTCCTGTACGATATAAACTGGGCCATGATGAAGACGGGAATCCCCAAGGTCGCCGCCACGCCTTACGCGGAACAGATTCACTACATCCAGGGAGATGCCGAAAAGATTTCCTTTGACGATGCCAGCTTCGATGCGGCCATGGTGGGTTTCGGAATCAGGAACCTGACACACATGGAAGAGGGTTTCAAAGAAATGTACCGTGTGCTGAAACCCGGCGGGGCGCTCATGTGCCTCGAATTCTCGGAGCCCGTCACCCCCTGGTTTCGATTCCTCTACGACTTCTATTCCTTCTACATCATGCCCGCCGTGGGAAAAGTGCTGGGAGGGTCCCGGCATGCCTATACGTATCTGCCCGAATCCATTCGCATGTTCCCAGGCGCTCAACGACTGAAAGAGATCCTGGAGGAAATCGGATTCAAAAAGGTATCTTACCGCAGACTGACGGACGGCATCGCAGTCGTTCATGTGGGAAGGAAAGGATAGGGGGCGAGCCATGAAGCTGAACTGGGCGGAACGACTGGTGGTCAACAATCCCTGCCGAGTCATGGAGCAGCGGTTTGAAATTCGTTGGCTGAAACGGACCCTGCCCCTGCAGCCCGAATCCCTCGTTTTGGAAATAGGGTGCGGACGCGGGGCCGGAGCGAGCCTGATTCTCAAGGAATTTCAGCCGGCAGCCATCCATGCCATGGACCTGGATTGGAAGATGATCCGCCTGGGAAAACGTTTTCTTTCGTCCCTGGAGAAAAAGAGCATTTTCATGTACGTCGGAGACGTGCTGCACCTTCCTTATGAAGACGGCAGCCTGGATGCCGTCTTCGACTTCGGAGTCCTGCACCACGTGCCGGACTGGCGAAGCGCGGTCTCGGAGATCTGCAGGATCCTCAAACCGGGGGGAACCTTTTATGTGGAAGAGCTCTATCCCACCCTTTACCAAAACTTTATCACCAGACACATTCTGCTTCACCCCACCGAAGATCGGTTTGGAAGCCGCGATTTCCGGGCCGCCCTGGCAGGGGCAGGTCTGAACATGGTGGATTCCCTGGAGGTCAAAGGGGTTGGATTGCTTGCCGTGCTCGTCAAGGAGGCATGAAAATCAAGATACTGCCTGCCGGGACGGGGACGCTGAAAACGCTGACAGGCGCTGAGGAACGCTGATAGA
>DAIQOB010000129.1:0-7335 GCA_036788075.1 Syntrophobacteraceae bacterium | reverse complement strand
CATGGAGACCCCTAACATCAGCAACGCTCTTGCACTCGCCCGCGAAGGCGGGCTCGAATTCAAAATCGAGAACGCCAGCCTGTTCCTTGGACGGGAACGCCTGACACTGGGAGAGCATCCGAAAATGGGCCGGCGGCGGGCGGGCCTCTTTCTCTTCATGTCGCGCAATGCAACGGACGCTGCGACCTTTTACGACATCCCTTCGGATCAAATCATCGAAATCGGAGTTCAGCTTGAACTTTGAACCCTGTGGGAAGGTCCAGCGTCCAGCGAAGACCGCACATGTAATGAAGCCGCCAGAGCAGTTACTGACAAAACCGGATACCTTCATGGTCCAGCAACTGATAGATGAATAGCTTCAGATAGTCGGTCAGGGCAAAAGCCAGGAGGGCATATCCCCAAACAAACAGGCTGAGCGTCCATCCAAGCGGTGCAACATACCAACCATAGACGGCCGCAAGAGTTGCAAGCACCTTGGTGATGAGGGCAGACCAGAACAGAGGGGCGCTCGGTCTGATGGTCCAGAAGGGCCCGCGGGTACGAGCAAGAAATATGGTCAGATGACCTGCAACGGCAAGCTTGAGAAAGATGAAGGACTGAATCATTTCCCGGTTGAGGTGGAAAATGTCCCTACCGATGTAGAATATGACGAAGGACGAAATGACTCCGATCAGGCCCAAAAATGTCGCCACCCCCATCACCACATGCATGTTCCATTTTTCCGGATGATCGGAATAGCGGACATTGTCGTAAGCGATGGCCATGATGGGCGCGTCGTTCAAAAGAGCCAGCATGACAATCATGATAGCGGTGACGGGGTATACATTGAAGACGAGTATCGAAAGGGTGATGAAAAAGAGCACCCTGATCGTTTCCGCGATACGGTAAATGGCATAGCTGTTCATTCGCTGGAATATCTTGCGGCTCTCTTTGATGGCGTCAATGATGACCGAAAGGCCTGGCTTGGTGAGCACGATGTCGGCTGCAGATTTTGCAGCGTCCGTGGCATCGGCAACCGCAATTCCCGCATCCGCCTTTTTCAGGGCGGGAGCATCGTTCACTCCGTCTCCGGTCATTCCCACGATATGGCCTTTACCCTGGAGGAGCTCGACAATACGATACTTGTGCTCAGGAAACACCTGGGCAAAGCCATCGGCATTTTCAAGCGCCACTTCAGCCTCACTGTCGGACTTATCGAGAAAGGAAGAGGCCAGGACAATATGGGTCCCCAGATTCACCCGACGTGCGGTGTCCTTGGCGATGGCGGCATGATCCCCCGTCACCATTTTCACGTGAACGCCCATGTCCTGCGCTGTCTTGATGGTTTCAGCCGAATCGTCGCGGGGAGGATCGTAGAGAGCCAAAAGCCCCGCATATTGCCAGACACCTTCATCATCAGTCCGGGCCACACCAAGAGCACGGTACCCTTTGGATGCAAAGGCATCCACACGTTCATCCAGGGTGGCTCTAATCTTCTCCTGATCGGAGACCAGCGACAGGATAGCCTGCGGCGCCCCCTTTGCCACTCTGAAACGGCCCCCCCCAGCCGTAGCCTCTATGGTTGCCTCCGTACGTTTGGAAACGGGATCAAATGGCATGAAGGCCGTCACCTTCCAGGCGCTGGAAGTCTCGGTCATTTTTTTGAGATTGCTTGCTTCCGCCATTATGGCGTTGTCGATGGGATCCTGATCCTCCTCTCTGGACGCCATAGCACTCAGGCGAACCACCTCCTCGGGAGTGAAAGGATCAAAAGGCCTTACCTCTCCGACGGTGAGCTCATTTTTGGTGATGGTACCGGTTTTGTCTGAACATAGAATATTCATGCCGGCCAGTTCTTCGATGGCCACCAGTTTGCTGACAATGGCCTGCTTTGCAGCCAGAGCACTTGCACCGACTGCCATGGTTACCGAAAGGACCGCGGGGAGAGCCGCAGGAATGGCCGCCACGGTCAGAATCAGAGCAAACTGCAAGGTTCCCAGCATGCTCTCGTGTCGGAAAAGAGCCGCCAGGAAGATTACCGCAACCAGGAAAAGCGCAAGAACGATGAGGTAATCCCCTATTTTGACCACTGCTTTCTGGAAGTGGCTTTGTGTCCTGGCTTCTTCCACCAGCTTCGCCGTCTTCCCGAAAAAGGTGTTCATCGCGGTGGCAACCACCATCGCATCCATTTCTCCCTGGCGAACAATGGAGCCGGAATAAGCCAAATCCGATACATGCTTTTCAACGGGAAGAGATTCACCCGTCAAAGTGGATTCGTCGCTCAGCAGGTAGTCGCCCTCCATTAGCTTTATGTCGGCGGGAACCACGTCTCCCAACCGAACCCGCACCACATCACCCGGGACGAGCTCACGAGCCGAAGTCTGACCCCATTTCCCGTCACGCCGGACTCGAGCTGTCACTGCCAGGCGCCGCTTCAGCAAATCAATTGCATCGTCTGCTTTCTGCTCCTGCCAGAACCCCACCACGGCGTTCAGCAGCAGGAGTACGAAGATAATCCAAAAATCTTCCCAGTGATGGATGACCGCCGACAATACGGCAGCGACTTCGATCATCCAGGGAATGGGGCCCCAAAAATAGGTCAAGAACTTGAGGATGGGGTTTATTTTCTTTTCCGAAATTTCGTTGTATCCGTACTGTTGAAGCCTTTCCTCCACTTCCGATTGGGTAAGTCCTTCCTTCCGGGAAGAAAGTTTGCCCATCACTTCATCGATGGAGGCCTGCTTCGCTTCTGCCGCTTCCAGGTGGAAGACACCATTGGTAGCCATACTTTTGTACCTCCCGCGTTGGATGATCGTTGTCAAAAAGCGTGCCTTGTTTTTCAAAGGCGTCTAACGCCACGCCAAGAACGCCAACTGAAAACAGCGGCTGAACACAAGACCAATGGAACACCGGGGGGATCACCAGGCTGACTGGATCTGTTGAAAAAATAGGCATTATCTGGAATGAATGAAAGCTGCGAATTCAAGCTATACTGAACACGGATCCATTTTCATGTGTCGCAGTGTACGCATTCCCAGAGACTGATCTGAGGGTTTCTTTTCCCGTCTCCGATCACTGTGACGGAATATCACTCATACAAACAGGTCCATCCCATCTTCAACCGCCTCAACGATCTGTTCCTTCGTTATTAATCCCAATACGTCAGAGGTAGAGTAGAGAGGCAATTGGGACGCGACGAGTGGAAGCTGTGTTTTGCCTGCCCGCATGCAATTCAAAATGTCGTGGAGGGTAGCATTCTTCATAACGGTGGCAAAGGATCTTTCCATCAGATCAGCAAGGACCAGACGACTGCCGGCCTCCTGCAATACTCTGAGTGCCGCATCTCTGGCAACAAAGCCCACGATCCTTCCTCCGTCTTCCACCAGGAAATGGGAAGTGACAGAATCAGTCGAGACGATCCGAGCAAAATCGGAAAGAGGAATTGATGCAGAAAGCACTTTCGGATCACCGGTCATGATACTTCCGGCACGACGCAAGTAGTGAAAATTCGTCTGCAGGGCTTCGGGCATAAAGTGCCCCCGCCGAACCAGTTTGAGGGTGTAAATGGTCTCCCTGCATAAAAGCCATCGCATGCCGTCGCTGATGGCAACCGTGATCGTCAGGGGGAGTATGATATTGTAATCCAGGGTCATTTCAAAGATCATGACGATGGCGGCCATCACGGCGCCGGTGGATCCCCCCACGATCCCCGCCATGCCCGCTATGGCAAAGGCGGGCAAATTGCCGGGGATAAAAGGCAAGAGCCACGCCATCGCAGTCCCATAAGCGGCTCCCAGCATTGCCCCTATGAAAAGGGCAGGAGAAAAGACGCCACCCGACGCCCCGGATCCAAGGGTCAAAGAGGTTGCCAGCAATTTCAATACAAAGAGAAGAAGCAGAAGCTGTGGCTGAAAAAGCCGCCCCGTCAGCACATCTTCAATGGCTGCATAGCCTACTCCTTCAATGTAATAATGACCATAAAAGACCATCAAGCCATACATGAGGATGCCCACGACCAGCATTCCCAGCATATGGCGCACGAAGTCGTTTGTCTTGATCCGGCTGCTGAAAAAATCCTCAAAGAAATAGACAGACCGGATGTAAAGAGCTGATACCATTCCGATGATCAACCCGAGGCCAACATAGCAAACGAGGACCAGTGGATTGTTTGGCTGAAAAGTAAATGTCTGAAGCTCGGGAATGACGAAGGCCGGATAGACTCCAAAAAACATCTGGCCGATGTAGGTGGCTGTCGCCGTGGCAATCCCAACCGGCACCAGTGTTCTCACGCTCACCTCGTGGAGCATGATTTCCATGGCAAAGAGCATCCCGCCGATGGGAGTGTTGAATGTAGCGGCAATACCGGCCCCGGTACCCGCTGCAATGAGAGTCACACGCTGCCAGGTGGGCATGGAGATGATCTGCCCCAGGGTTGAGCCGAAAGACGATCCAATCTGAATGATGGGTCCTTCACGTCCCACAGACCCTCCGCTGCCGATGGAGAGTGCCGAAGCGAAGGATTTAACCAGTGCGACTACGGGCCGTATGATGCCCCGGTTGTAGTAGATAGAATCCATCACCTCCGGCACCCCGTGTCCTTTGGCTTCCGGTGCGAACCTGGTCACCAGCAAGGAAACTCCCAGGCTTCCGACAACGGGCACCAGAATGACCAGCGGCCCCCACGGACTGGGAGGGGTATGAACGTTGGCTTCATAAATGACTGACAGCTTGCCCAGAAACAGCAGGTTGTGGAAAAAGGAGATCAGGGCGCGGAAACCTGCGGCTCCTATGCCCGAGACGACTCCCACCAGAACGGACAAAAGAGAAAGAACGGTATAGTGAAGCTGTCTTCGGGCGTCCTGGTTATTCGTGAGAGTGAGCGGTACTGTATCCATTTTTCCTCCCATCAGTTCTTTAACCGTCTCGATAACAGGGCACGCTGCAAAAGGTGAAATCGTTAAAGACTGCCTGGTGGGACACTAACATCATTAAGCCCCTGTTCGTAGTCTTTTTGTATACAGCCCTTTACTGCATTCCCCCTTGACGTTGGACAGTCGGGATATTTCGATTCCTTGGGTCCGGTCTTTGCACTGAATTCCATTTTGATGTTACACTGCTGCGGTGTTACGAATGCAGGGTTGGATCGAGTCGTTTTCAAGAGAGGTCAAAAGGATGCGGCTTCTGGTGGTGGAAGACGAAAAGAAGGTGGCCGGTTTCATCAAGAGGGGACTCCAGGAGGAAGGCTATGCCGTGGACGTGGCTTCCGATGGAAAGACGGGCCTGGCCATGGCCTTGGACCGCGTGCACGACCTCATCCTCCTTGACATCCATCTGCCTGGAATGAATGGAATCCTTGTCCTCCAGGAGCTGCGGCGTCGGCAGATCGGCACGCCCGTTCTGCTCCTCACCGTGCGGGCCACCATCGAGGACAAAGTGATCGGTCTGGATGCCGGCGCTGACGACTATCTCACCAAGCCTTTCTCCTTCCAGGAGCTCCTCGCCCGCGTACGCGCCCTCCTCCGGCGGCGCTCCGAAACGAAGTCCACGGTGCTCCGAGTGGCAGACCTTACGCTCGACCCTCTGCAGCGACTGGTTCACCGCGGAACCGAGAAAATCGACCTGACCTCCAAAGAATTCGCGCTCCTGGACTATCTCATGCGCAACACGGGGCGGGTCGTAACACGAACCATGATCGCCGAGCACGTCTGGGACTATGATTTCGATTCCATGACCAATGTCATCGATGTTTACGTGAACTACCTTCGCAAAAAGATCGATGCGGGGCGGGAAATAAAACTGATCCATACGGTTCGGGGAGTCGGCTATACCCTCAAGACGGAGTGAACCCTTGCACATCCGATCGATTCGCGCACGTCTAACGATTTGGTATGTTTCTATATTGGCCTTCACCGTGGTGACTTTGGGTGCGACGGCCTATGTGCTCCTCTCCTACAGCCTGGTGCGTGAAGTGGACAACGCCCTCAACGGTGTCGCCAAAGTCCTGAGCGAACGGGTGCACGGCGGCTCCACAGTCTTCTACCCAGCCGATATCAATGAAATTTTCAGGAGATTCCTGGGCTTCTCTCCTTGGGAGCCCTACTACCAGATGATCGATCCCCGCAACCGTCCCGAACAGCACTCCTCCCCCTCACCGTCGCAAGAGCTTCCCCTCAGCATTCATGCTCTTGAAAACGCGGCGCGAGGACTCTCCACCTTTGAAACCGTGACGGGGGTTGGTCCTTACCCCGTGCGGACGCTCACGGTCCCCCTCATGCAGGGAGGACGCCTGGACCGATTGATCCGCATCGGCATGTCCCTGCAGAATGTCTCGGAGACCCGCCTGCGCTTCCTGCTCATCATAGCTGCGCTGCTCCCCGTCGGACTGCTCTTTGCAGGGTTGGGAGGCTGGCTCCTGGCACGCCGCGCCCTCCAACCGGTGGATCGCATGGCCGAAGATGCACAACGCATCAGCGCCGAGCACCTGGCCGAACGATTGCGTGAAACAGGAGCGGGAGACGAACTGGACCGGCTGGCAAAAACTCTCAACCGCATGCTGTCGCGCCTGGATACAGCATTCAACCAGATCCGGCAGTTCAGCGCCGATGCGTCCCATGAACTCCAGACGCCTCTCACCATTCTCAAAGGGGAATTGGAAGTGGCCTTGAGAAGCTCCAGGTCTCCCGAGGAATACCGGGAAACTCTGACGAGCGCCCTCGAGGAAATCGATCGCATCGCCCAGCTGGTAGAAGGGTTGCTCATTTTAGCGCGAACGGAAGCGGGCGTTTTGCGTGTGGACCATCAGCTCCTGGATCTGGCGCAGCTCCTGGAAGAGGTCTTTTGGAGGCTCAAGGGGCAGGCCGACTCGCAAGGCGTGAACCTCCTGCTGAGGGATATGGAGCCTGCGCAGATCCATGGCGACCGGGAGCGACTGCGTCGGCTTCTCATCAATCTTGTGGAAAACGGCATCAAGTACACGCCGCCCGGCGGTGTTGTCTCTCTCGCCATGCACTGCGATAAGAACAGTGTGCGCATGGAAGTCTCCGATACCGGCATGGGCATCTCACCTGAAGACCGTGAACGAATCTTCCAGCCCTTCTTCCGGTCAGAAAATGCCCTCACCGAGCGCGGTTCGGGACTGGGCCTCAGTATCGCCCACTCCATCGCCACCGCCCATGGCGGCAGCATCCACGTGGACAGCACCCCGGGGTTCGGAAGCTCCTTCACCGTCATCCTGCCTGTCCATGCCCCGTCATGATGCCTTCTGACATGGAAACCCACCGCTCACCGCACCTTGCCTGGCTCATAAGTACCTGAGCATATATTTCTTAACATTATGTCTTGCTGTCCGTTCGCCCT
>DAIQOB010000128.1:0-7367 GCA_036788075.1 Syntrophobacteraceae bacterium | reverse complement strand
CCGCACGTCACGCCTCCAGAACGATTTTCCCGAACTGGTCGCTCTTCTCCATGGATTCAAAGGCTTCGCGCCCGGCCCGGAGGGGCACGATCCGGTCGATGACGGGTTTGAGCTTCCCTTCCCACAGGAGGGCCGTCACATCCCGGAAGTCCTGATGGGTGCCCATGGTGCTTCCAACCAGGCTGATCTGCTTGCTGAAGATGAAGCGGATATCTATTTCCGCCAGGGGCCCACTCGTGTTTCCTACAATGACAATGCGCCCGCCTCGCGCCACCGCCCGCATGCTCTTGTTCAGGGTCGCCGCTCCCACGTTGTCCACCACGACGTCCACGCCGCGCTTGTCCGTAAGGGCTGTCAGCTCCTTCACCCAGTCGCCGCGGGAACGGTCCAGGACGACATCGGCGCCCAATTCCCGCGCCCGGGCCGCCTTCTCCGAGTTGCCCGCCACCACGATGACCCTGGCGCCTGCCAGTTTGGCGATCTGAGTGGCCATACTGTTGACTCCCCCGCCGGCCCCCACCACCAGGACTGATTCTCCGGCACGCAGCCGGGCCCGATGAATGAGCATGCGCCAGGCGGTGAGGGTCACCAGGAGCGGGGCGGCCGCCCTGGGAAAGTCGAGGAGCTCGGGCATGCGCATGAGCCCTTCCGCAGGAACGGCCACGTATTCGGCCAGTCCGCCGCGTACGTGCTCTCCCAGAATGCGGTAGCCCGGGCTCAGGCTGTGCTCGCCGCGCCGCGTGAATTCATCCTCCAGGGTGCTGATCCCTGGATCCGACACGACCCGATCTCCCTCCTTCCAGTCCGTGACGCCCGGCCCCACGTCGGCCACAACCCCGGCAACATCCGAACCTCCCCAGTGGGGCATTTCCAGCTTCAGCCCCGGCCAGCCCCGCCGTACCCAGATGTCCAGGTGGTTGAGGGCACAGGCCTTGACGCGGATGACGACTTCCCCCGGCCCCGGCTGAGGATCCGGAACGTCACAGAACTTGAGGACATCGGGAGCTCCGTGCTCGTGAAAACAAAGTGCTTTCATGATCTTGATTTCCTTTTTCGAGAGTGCGATGAAAAAACAAACGCTCGGTTCAAAACCGGCATGATGCAGAAACTGTCACGATGGTTGAAAAGTAAAGACCGCTTCCGGGGAATTCAAGGCTTAAAGATTTTAAGTATCCATGCACAAGTTTTCGAATATTTTGGATAGCCCTCGTACCTTTGCGTCATTCCGGCATGTTTCCAGCCGGAATCCAGTCTCTGCACCGCCCTGGACTCCGGTAACTGCCGGAATGACGTGGGAGTGTTCGAAAACATGCGTTCATGTATTTAATCCATTGAAACTATTTAACTTTATTTCTTTATCCTTTTAGCGATACTAAATTAAGGATTGGATTTTCCAGCTTTTCATCTAGAATATAAGGTTTTAAATTTCTGTCACTTGCGAGGTAAACTTCATGAAACGCACGGATCGCGCCGCCCGGAATTCCGGCAGGGGCATGTTCAAGTGGCTTTTCTTCACTTTTTTCGGGCTTCTGGCCACTGTCGCTCTCATCGGGGGCATCGCGGCTTTTGCCTTCTACCTCCAGTTGAACCAGTCGCTTCCCAGTGCTCATGCCCTCAAAAACTACCATCCCCCCCTCGTCTCCACCCTCTACGCCGCGGACGGCACGATTTTAGGGGAGCTCTACACGGAACGCCGCTATCTCGTACCTCTGGAGCGGGTGCCGTCCCATCTCATCAAGGCACTTCTGGCCGCGGAAGACGCACGCTTTTATGAGCATGGTGGCGTGGACTTCCCCGGAATCGTCCGGGCCTTCTTCAAGAACCTGCAGGCGGGTGAAATCGTTCAGGGAGCCAGCACCATCACTCAGCAGGTGGTGAAATCCCTCCTCCTCACCCCGGAGCGCACCGTAACGCGCAAGCTGAAGGAGGCCATCCTCGCCTATCGCATCGATCGCACCCTGAGCAAGGATGAAATCCTCTATCTCTACGTCAACCAGATCTATCTCGGATCCGGGGCTTACGGGGTCGAAGCCGCCGCAAGGACGTATTTCGACAAGCACGTCGAGGAGCTGACTCTTTCCGAATCGGCTCTCCTGGCCGGTCTGCCCAAGGCTCCCAGCCGCTCTTCGCCTTTCCAGAACCAGGCCGCCGCCAAAGAGCGACAGAAGTATGTTCTCGATCGCATGGTGGAGGTGGGATTCATCACAGCCCAGGAAGCCGAAGGAGTCTATGCGGAGCCCCTGAATCTGAGCAAGCCCAAGCGATGGAGCCTCACGGAATTCGATCATTTCACCGAGGAAGTCCGCAGGCAACTGGAGGCGGCTTACGGCCACGACGGCCTCTACAAGGAAGGGCTCAAGATCTACACCACCCTGGACCTGCGCGCTCAGCAACTGGCGGAAAAAGCCCTGGACCAGGGACTGCGGAGTCTCGACAAACGCCACAGCCGCTACCGAGGGGTGCACCTCAATGTGCCTCGCGACGACTGGCCTTCGGCCCTCAGGGTCCTGAGCAGCAACAACGGCGAATTGAGGACAGGCAAGGTTGTAGCAGCACTGGTGACGGAGTACGATATCCCCAACAAGACCTGCCAGTTGCTCATCGGGGATACCCCGGGGGTGTTGCCTTCCACGGGCTGGGAATGGGCCAAAATTTCCAGCAGGCGGGCAGAAAAGCGGTTTCGCGTGGGCGACGTGATTCGGGTGCGGCTGGAAAAGCCGGAGAGCGACAAGACTTGGCTGACCGCTCTGGAACAGGACCCTGGCATGGAAGGGGCGTTCATGGCTATGGTGCCCCAGACGGGCCGGGTGCTCTGTCTCGTGGGGGGACGCAATTTCGCTCAGAGCCAGTTCAACCGGGCGACCCAGGCCGTTCGCCAGCCAGGATCGGCTTTCAAGCCCATAATTTATGCTGCGGCCCTGGAAAAGGGGTACACACAGGCGTCCATTTTGATCGATTCTCCCCTCGTCCTGGACGATCACAGTCTCAGAGGAAAGTGGAGACCGGAAAATTACGATCGCAAGTTTTGGGGCCCGATCCTCATGAGAAGGGCTCTGGTCCATTCGCGAAACGTCGTGACGGTCAAGCTGCTGAGCGACATCGGCGTACCTTACGCCATCGAATATGCGCGGAACCTCGGGATCACCTCGCCCCTCACCCCCACCCTGGCGCTGGCGCTGGGAGCCTCGGGAGTGACCCTTTCGGAGCTGCTCACCGCCTACACTCCTTTTGCCAACGCGGGGGAGCGTGTCGAGCCGTACCTCATCGAAAAAATAGTGGACCGGGACGGCAATGTCGTTCATCAGCATCAAACCGAGTCCACGGATGTCATGACTCCTGAGAACGCTTATGTCATGACGGACATGCTGCAGGGGGTGGTTCAGGAAGGCACCGGGAAAAAAGCCAAGGAACTGGAGCGGCCTGCTGCCGGAAAAACGGGAACCACCAACGAACTGAAGGATGCCTGGTTTGTCGGCTACACACCCGACGTGCTGGCGGGTGTGTGGGTGGGCTACGACGACCACAATGTCTCCCTGGGAAAGGGGGAAACGGGAGGCCACGCGGCCTGCCCCATCTGGGTCTCCTTCATGAAGGAGTGGCTGAAAGACGCCCCCGTAGAGGCCTTTCCCATCCCGCCCGGAGTCGTTTTTGCCAAGATCAACCCCAACTCCGGAGGACTGGCCGGCTCACGAGATCCCTCCGCCATTTCCGTTGCCTTTGCAGGGGAAGTTCCCAAACTCCAGGCACGGCCCAGAAGTACAGAAAGATTTAATGAGTCGGGGAGCGAGTCTGGTCGCCCTGCCACGTCGGAATCCTTTTTCAAGTCCGATCTGTTTTGAGGCGGAACGCCAGATATTTTCACGGCCGGCGCTCCCTTCATGAAGCCCCTCTTTGACCATACGCCGGTTGGGCAATACTGTGCAGGAACGGTATCATGCAGCGTTATTTCGGCCCCCAGGGGCTTCTGGCCCAAAAGGTCACATCCTTCGATTTTCGCGCTTCCCAGCTGGAAATGGCTGAGGAGGTCTACCAATGCCTGACCAGTGAAACCCCACTCCTGGTGGAAGCCGGCACAGGAACGGGAAAAACCTGGGCCTACCTTATTCCCGCCATTCTGAGCGGGAAAAGAGTCGTGGTTTCCACCGGCACCAAAACCCTCCAGGACCAGATCCTCGACCACGACATCCCATTTCTGAAGCGCCTCATCGCTCCCCATCTTCAAGCCGTGTGTCTCAAAGGGCGGCGCAACTACCTCTGCCTCAGGCGTTTCCGGGACTTCTCCTATCAGCCCACCCTCTGGGACAAAGAGGAAGCCAGGCTCTTCAGGAGATTTCAGCAGTGGGCTGCGCGGACTCCCACCGGGGACCGTGCGGACCTGGACTGGCTCCCCGACGGCTTCCAGACATGGAACGAAGTGAGCTCCGGCAGTGAAGACTGCCTGGGGCAACAGTGCGACGACTATTCCCGCTGCTTCATCACCCGCCTGCGCTTGGAAGCGTCGCGCGCCCATCTCCTGGTGGTCAATCATCATCTTTTTTTCGCAGACCTGGCGCTGCGGGGAAAAGGGCTGGGAGAAATCCTCCCCGATTATGACGCGGTGATCTTCGATGAAGCCCATCAGCTGGAAGACACCATCGGCCTCTATTTCGGCGTGCAATTCAGCAATTTGAAGATCAACGACCTGTTACAGGACCTTCATAGAGAGACGAAAAAGGACGCCGGGAAGACGCAGCGCTTCCAGGAAATCCATTCCATCGCTGTGCAGCTTGAAGCCCTCAGCCGCCTGCTGTACCAGGGCTTGTGCCCGGCGCCGGGGGCCCAGGGGCGCTTTCCCCTGAATCTCCAGAAGGTGGGAAAATCGTTCGTCGACTCGTGCCGGCAACTCCTGCACGCTTTAGAGCAGCTGAGCGCACTGCTGACCCCCAAAAGCGACAGCCCAGAAACCTTGGATCTTGTACACCGCCGCAGCCTGGAAATGGCCGGGGAGGTCCGGGAGATCCTGGAGCAGGACAATCCGTCCCTCGTCTACTGGTACGAGCTTTCCGCCAAGGCGGTTTTCATCTATGGAACGCCCGTCGATGTGGCGCCGGTTCTGCGGGAAAAACTCCTCTCCCGCAAGTCTGCCGTGGTGATGACCTCCGCTACCCTCTCCATCGCGGGGTCCTTTGATTTCATCCGGAGATCCCTCGGGATGCCTCCTGAAACCCGTGAGCTCCTGCTGGCCTCACCCTTCGATTACGAGAAGCAGGCTCTGCTGTATATCCCGTCGACCTTCCCCGCACCCCACGAACCGGGATTTTGCGAACGCCTTGCAGAGGAGGCCTTGCAGATTCTGACCAAAACCCAGGGAAGGGCCCTCTTCCTCTTCACGAGCTACCGGAACATGAAGGAGACCCATGGGCTCCTCAAGGACAGACTGCCCTATCCCCTCTTCGTACAGGGAGCGAAGCCCAAACGCACGCTCCTCGCGCAATTCAGGCAGGAAATCCATTCCATCCTTTTCGCCACGAGCTCTTTCTGGCAGGGGATCGATGTGCCCGGCGAGTCCCTGAGTTGCCTGCTCATCGACAAGCTGCCCTTCGAAGTGCCCGACGATCCCCTCATTTCCGCCCGCATGGATCACCTCGGAGCACAGGGGAAAAGCCCATTTGTCCATTACCAGGTGCCCCGCGCCGTTATCCAGCTGAAGCAGGGCGTGGGACGCCTCATCCGGTCTCCCGGAGATCGGGGTGTCATCGCCATTTTTGATGTCCGTCTCCTGACAAAGAACTACGGACGGCTTTTCCTGAAGAGTCTCCCCCCCTGCCGGCGTGTGCATCACCAGGACGACATCCCCGGCGACTTACTCGCTCTCCTTGAGAATTGCTGATACGCAGCGCTCTTGCATAGAGCAAAAGCAGAAAAAAGTAGTATATTATGAAAACATCGAATTAGATGAATATCGAAAGACCATCAGGATACAGAGTCGTGGTGCTGACCGATCATTAATCCATCAATGGGAGGAGACCTATGGAAAAACAGATTCTCTTTGCGGTAGACGGTTCGGAAAAGGGCTTCAACGCTTTGTCCATCGTGGGTGATCTTGTAAAAGAGCAGGCCGATGTCCATTTACTTCTTTTCCATTGCGTTCAGCAATTGACCGGGCTTGCGCCCGGGGAGATCGGCAGGGAAGTGGAGCAATCCTACAAAGTTCCCCACGCCGCCCAGGAAAAAGTGGGCAACGCCGTGCTGGAGGAAGCCAAACGTCATCTTTTCGCCACGGGTTTTCCCCCGGAGCGTATGCAGACCAAGCTGGCCGTCAACAGCACCGATCCTGCGCGAGATATCCTCGCAGCAGCAGATGAAAACAAGATTCAGACCATCGTCGTCGGTCGGCGGGGAAGGAGCCAGTTGGAAACCCTCCTCATCGGAAGCGTCTCCGCCAAAGTGGCCCAATATGCTCAGCATCGCACCGTCTGGGTGGTGGACACTCCCGTACATGTATCGAGGAAAGTGCTGCTGGCCCTGGAAGGCGGCTCTGATTCCAATGAATTGATCCACTATGCGGGCGAATTTCTGGCCTCGAACCCTCAGCTCCAGTTCACTTTTCTGCACCTCATGCCCCCTGTTCCTCCCACGTTCTGGGATGACGGCCATATTCTGGGGTCGGCCGAGGAAAAAGACCGCCAGTCCCGCATCGAGAAATGGCGCTCCGAATGGGTGGAACGTGTAGAAGGCTACATGACGAAAGCCCGTAAACACCTCGTCAGCCGTGGAGTTTCCGACAAGAATATCGAATCCCTGATCCTCCCGACCAAGCAAGGGGTCGCGAGGGATCTGCTGAACGAGATCGATGCCCATTCCTTTCAGATGGTCCTCATGGGGAAGAAGAGTTTCCGGGAGCGCAAGCCGTTCCTCATGGGCAGCCATGCCAACAAGGTGCTTCAGAATGTGACGGGAACCATACTCTGCCTGGTGGACGGCTGATACTGAAAGATGACGGAAGGATACAACGGTCATGGAAGTTCCCATAAGGTTGGGCATCAGCTCCTGTTTGCTGGGGAACGAGGTGCGTTACGACGGCGGGCACAAGCTGGACAGGTTCCTGCGGGATACCCTGGGAAAGTATGTGGAATATGTGCCCGTCTGTCCGGAAGTGGAATACGGTTTGGGAATTCCCCGAGAAGCCCTCAGGCTGGTGGGGGATGTTGATGCACCGAGGCTCATGACCCAGCGTTCCGGGGTCGATCATACGGACGGGATGCTTCAGTGGGCCCGAAAGCGTGTGGAGGAGTTGGAGAAGGAAGACCTGTGCGGATTCATCTTCAAGAGTCGTTCCCCCAGCAGCGGCATGGAACGGGTGAAGGTTTACAACGATCAGGGAATGC
>DAIQOB010000127.1:5600-7371 GCA_036788075.1 Syntrophobacteraceae bacterium | reverse complement strand
TCATGGTGAGGCTCTGAATGGCGTAGGTGTCCGCCGTGACCCTGTACATGAGGTCACCCACCTGGCGACGGCTGTGAAAAGCCAGGGAGAGGCGTTGCAGGTGGCTGTAGAGGTCCCGGCGCAGGTCGTTCACCATGTGCTGGCCGATCCGGATGGTGGTGTAGTTATTGAGGAGAGTGATCCCTCCCAGGATGAGGTAGATGACCACCAGTCCCAGGCAGGCGAAGATCAGGATCGTCGGCCGGGAAATCTCCCCTGCAAATTCCCAGGGGATGGGCTTGTCGCCGAGGACATTGTCAATGACGATTTTGAGAGGCCAGGGCTTCAGGATTTCGCAGGCGCTCATGAGGAAAACCTGAGTCAATGCGAAAAGGAAGGGCAAGCGGTAAGGTCTGAGATAGGGCAGGATCTTGCGCAGCATTTGGTTTCAACCTTTCGGGGCTAAGTGTTATGCGGCCCCCTGGGGAAAAGCGCTTCCATCGTGGAAAAGTCAATTGCCGATCTATCGAGCACGCATGCAAGAGTCGGGTGCAGCCATCGTCGCGGTATTTCGAGGGTGACCAGGAGCCTCCTGCTCCCCAATAGAACGATAGCCTTTGATTTCTTTGTAAAACCGGGAGGATTTCTAACTCAATACCCTGAGGGAATCAACGGGAATTTTGGATTGAGTCCGCGAGGGGCCCCACCTGCCCGGCGGCCTCTTGAGATGGGTGCCGACTCTGCAGCAAGGGTACTCTAAATGAGACGAAAATGTTCTTGACCGCAATCTCAGAACCTGTTATCCACAAAGCACTTTCTCAGTATTCGTTTTCCATCTTGAAATCGGTTCAATGATTCAATCTTTCTTTATTTTCCATGACGAACGATCACAGTCCTGTCCTTATTTGAAAACATTTCCGGTTCACAGTCCGCGTTTTGACATTGGCTTTTGTGCGTTAAGCTGATCCATCTCGGCGAAATTCATCACCTGGTCCGGGAGGCTTTGAAGCCCCCCCTTGGAGAACCTCGTTGTTGCAATGAGGAGGGATCATGGCCGGCGTGCTTTTCATCGTGATGCCTTTCGGGGCCTTGGAGGCGCCGCAGGTAGGGGTCAGCACCATGAAGTCCCAGCTTTTGAGCTTGGGAATCCCCTGTGATATTGCCTACCTGAACTTTCCATTCGCTGAAGCCCTCGGCCATGATGCATACCAGGAAATCATCAATTACGCCGGCACGCTCTTCGTGGGGGAATGGCTTTTTGCCCAGAGCCTTTTTCCCGAAGAGATCGACCACCAGGGGTATATCCGGGAGATCCTGATGAAAGGGGGAGGGCTAGGCCCCTCCGAGGTGGACCGCATCCTCGGTTGGACGCACCTGGTGGAGGCCTTCCTCGAGTCCTGCCTGGAAAACATTGACTGGGAGCGCTACGATATCGTCGGTTTCACTTCCATGTTCGAGCAGAACCTGGCTTCCCTCGCTCTGGCCAAACGTGTCAAGCAGCGATTTCCCGACAAAGTCCTGGTGATGGGGGGTGCCAACTGTGCCGGGGCTATGGGGAGGCAGCTGCATCAGGCTTTTTCCTTCCTGGATATTGTCTTCACCGGCGAAGCCGACTTCGTTTTTCCGGAGCTGGTGCGGCGCCTCGGGCAGGGCATACCTTTCCAAAACGGGCTGCGCGGCTTCGTCTTTCGCCGTCAGGGAGATTCCGTCGACACGGGTCAGAGCCCGCTCATTCGGAACCTGGATGCCTTGCCCTATCCCAACTACGACGATTTCCTGCAGCAGCTCGGGT
>DAIQOB010000127.1:3734-5500 GCA_036788075.1 Syntrophobacteraceae bacterium | reverse complement strand
AACCTGGATGCCTTGCCCTATCCCAACTACGACGATTTCCTGCAGCAGCTCGGGTGGAGCGGCGTAAAGCCGAAGCAGAAACTTCAAATGGTGATTGAAACTTCTCGCGGCTGCTGGTGGGGAGAGAAAAACCACTGCCGATTCTGCGGCTTGAATGAACATGAGCTGCCGTACCGGTCCAAAAGCCCGGAACGGGCTCTGGATGAGATCTTCCACGTGGCTGCCCGTTACGGCATCGGGGAGGTCATGCCCGTCGACAACATCCTGAACCTGGATTATTTCAAGACCCTCCTGCCCGAGCTCAAACGGCGGAAGTCCTCAATCCGACTTTTTTACGAAACCAAGGCCAATTTGAAGAAGGAGCAGATCCAGCTGCTGCGGGATGCGGGCGTCACGAGGATCCAGCCCGGGATCGAAGCCTTCAGCGCCAATGTTTTGAAGCTGATGCACAAGGGGGTGTCGCCCCTGCAGAATGTACAGCTCCTGAAATGGTGCCGCCAGTACCAGGTGGACGTGGCCTGGAACCTCCTCTATGGCTTCCCCGGCGAGAATCTTCAGGATTATCGCGATACGTTCAAGATTGTCCAGGCGATCAGCCACTTGCACCCGCCCATGGCTTACGGGTACGTGGGACTTCACCGGTTCAGCCCCATTTTCCATGCTCCCGAGCAATTCAAGTTGCGCCGTATCCGGCCTCTGGCAGCCTACAAATACCTTTATCCCTTTCCGGAGGCGGTCCTGGAGAACCTGGCTTATTTCTTCGATTTTGATTTCGATGGGAAAGAGAAGACCGAATACTGGTTTCATCCCATTAAGCTGGAGGTCGAGTGCTGGCAGCAAATGACGGAGCATTCCCGGCTGGAAGCGATTCAAAGGGGAAGGGACCCTATGGTGGTGAGGGACACCCGGCCCCGACGGGTGAGAGGGGAGTATCGGTTCAACCGCCTGGAAGCCGCCCTGGTCGAATTTTGTGACGAGCCGAGGACCTTTCCGCAAATCCACCAGTTCCTGGCAACGATGACCGGCGACCTGGGGGCGGATGAGAGTCGGCTGCGAGGATTTTTGGACTGGCAAGTGGAGCACCGTCTGATGCTTCGCATGGAAGAGCGCTATCTCAACCTGATCCTGCTGGAGCCGAGCCAGGCGCAGCCGGCGGGAGCATTTTGGACCAGGCAGCCGGGCATCCCTTCAGAGCGCGAGGCAAGAAATTAGGTACGAAAGCCTGTGGATTGATCGCACGAGGTGTTCACCAACCTGCAAAAGGAGGATAAGAAATGTGCCAATACTGTGGTTATCCAGATCCTTATGGAGGCGCATATGGACAGGCCGTTCCCTGCTGCTGTCAGTGCGGCTATGATCCGTATGCTTCTGCGTATGATCCATCAGCAGGTGCTTACAGCTGCGATCCCTACGCCTCATTGGCTGCAGCGGCGCCTCCTGTCGGTGAAGTTGCGCAGCCTGTCGCCTACTACAGACCTGTGGCTTACTACAGACCGCCGGCCTATTACCGTCCCCCGGCCTTCTACCGGCCTCCCATGGGCCCAGCGATGTATGCGCGCCCCCCCATGGGGCCGCAGTTTGCCTACGGAGCAGGAGCGGGGGCTCCTGCCGCAGCAGAGTACGGTTACGAGCCCGCCGGAGCCGAGTACGATGCGTATGCAGCCGCGCCGGTTGCACCCGCACCGGCATATCGCCCGGTGTCGTATTACAGACCGCCGGCCTATTACCGTCCCCCCATGGGACCGGCAATGTACGCCCGTCCACCC
>DAIQOB010000127.1:0-3634 GCA_036788075.1 Syntrophobacteraceae bacterium | reverse complement strand
CCCGCCTTCGAACGTCCGCCCATGGGACCGCAGTTTGCCTATGGGGTTGAGCCGGCGGCGCCTGCAGCAGAATACGGTGAGGAGCCCGGCGCAGAAGAGTACAGGCCCTATGGGGATCCTTATGAGGCCTATGCCGCGGCACAGCCTGTGACGCCCATTCAGCCAACTTATCGCCCTGTGGCCTACTACAGGCCGCCCGCCTACTACCGTCCTATCGGGTATTTCAGGCCCCCTGCGTATTACCGGCCGCCGGCGTTGGCCAGGCCGGTCGATTTTCCACGTCCGGAAGGACCTTATGGTCGTTGAGGCAGCGACTTTGGTCATAGGCATTTAAAAGGCAGGGAAAGGGCCGAAGGCGATTGTCGCTCGTTTTCACATGCAGATCCCGGAGCTGGAAGGACTCTTCCGGCTCCGGGACTCAGACAAAGAGGATAGGGTTATGGTCCGAAAAAAAGTGGAGGCGGATAAGCCCGAAAAAAAGCGTTACCTTGTCGGGCACCGGTATGGGCCGCAGCTGGATCCCAAATCTCACAAGGAGCTGGAGGCCTTCGTCGCCGAAAAAGTTGAAGCAGGCATCAGGCGGCGGACTCCGGTGGGACGCACCGTGGTGGAAATGACCGAAGACCAGATGAAGGAGCTTGCCGAAAAGAATCCTCAGCTGGTCATCGAGGAAGACCAGGAGCTGAAGCTCTTTGCCATGCCCGGACTGCCTGAGCGGGTGCCGGACGAAGGAACCTATACCCTGACCGTGGAGGTCAAGGATGCCGCAGACGGCAAACCGGTCCCCAACGCCACCGTGTACGGCATCGGGTCCGGAGTCGCCTACAGGGGCGTGTCGGACGCAGAGGGGAAAGCCGTTATCCAGGCTTATGAGCCGCGTCTGACCCGGGTGATGGCTTCTCCTCTGGATACCTACTGGTCCAGGGTCGTTCCCGGTGTCGACCTCAAGACCACGTCCTCCCTGAGCATTCCGCTGAAGGCCTTGCTGGTCACCGGGGCCTATGACTGGGGCCACCGATTGATGGGGTTCCGCGATCTCAGGCAGCGCTGGACCGGCAGTGACGTGAAGATCGGCATCATCGACTCCGGGATTACGGACAGGCACCCCGATTTGAAGCCGGTAGGCGGTTTCAACACTCTGGATGACCAGGACCCCGCAACCTGGAACAATGATGAGAAGGGCCACGGCACTCACGTAGGCGGCATCATCAACGGCCTGAACAATACCATTGGCATTGTGGGAGGGGCCCCCAAGGCGGAGATTTACGCCCTGAAGGTTTTTCCGGGCGGCTACGTCAGCGACCTGGTGGAAGCGGTGGAATGGTGCATCCAAAACGGGATGGATGTCATCAGCATGAGCCTGGGTGCTGCAAACCCGTCTCAAGTGATGGCCGGAGTCTTGCGGGATGCCTACGACCGGGGCATTATCTCCATCGCGGCAGCCGGGAACGAGAAGAGCCAGGTGGCCTATCCTGCTGCGTTTCCGACGGTCCTGGGCGTATCGGCCATCGGGAGATTCGGTACCTTCCCTGAAGACAGCGGTCATGCCCTGAAGGTTTCTCAAACCACAGACTGGCGTGGAGGACTATTCGCTGCCGACTTCACCAATTTCGGTGCGGAGGTGGATGTCTGCGCTCCAGGCGTTGCGATCCTGTCGACGGTTCCCACCGGGTATGCGTCCTGGGATGGCACCTCCATGGCCTGCCCCCTGGTGAGCTCCCTGGTGGCCCTCCTTCTGGAAGCGTATCCGTTCCTTCGGACGGGAGATCAGCAGCAGGCGGAGGCCGTCAAGTCAATACTCTATGATGCGGCCGTGGATCTGGGGATGCCGCCTCAAATTCAAGGTCGGGGGCTTCCCGTCGTTTCAAGAGCATTGGCTGCGGCCGAATTCTACTCGAAGTCCTACCGGCAGATGCCACAGGCTGCCTGCTGGATGTGAAGTCCAGGCACCGAAGTGACCGTTAGGAAAGGCATAGGCCCGGCGCGTTGGTCCTCGCCTATGCCTTATCTACGGCAGGATTCTTCGCGCCCCCAGGTAGTGTTCTGCCCAATATCCCTCTGAGAGCTTGTCTTCCCGCACGCCGCCTTTTGGACTCGAACAGTGGATGAACCGGCTGTCATCCACATAAATGCCGACGTGGGAAACCCCTCGTTTATCCGTTGTGAAAAACACTAGGTCCCCCTGCCGGAGCTTATCCACGTTCACCTGCCGTCCCCATTGATACTGATCCCGGGATTGCCGCGGAAGCGATATTCCCTGCTGCAGAAAAACCCACTGGATGAAGCCGGAACAGTCGAAACCCGACCCAGGTGAACAGCCTCCGGGAAGGTAGCAGGCTCCCAGCTGGCTGCGGGCCGTCTGGATGAGTCTTGAGGCATCGATACCGGGAATTTCCGTCGGTGCATACCGCTTGCCTCCCGCGCAGCCGCCTGCAGCTATCAGAAGGAGGCAGAGGCCGGCCATTGCGCGGATTACCGGGAAGCGGCCGGATCGACGGAAAATCTGCATGGATGGCGCACATTTCGGTGCTCTTTTCCTGTGATTTCCGAAGGCTGTCATTTTCCCTGCGTCCGATACAAAAGGCATTGTCAAAAGTCGGCAGAAGAATTACAGTGAGCCCGAAAAAAAGTTGAGATGGTTATGATGGTGCTCTCCATAGATATCAATGACTTTTAAGGGTTAACCTGTCGGCGTTGCCGGCGGGTTCTTTTCTTTTCTATCCTTTGGGAAAGGAATTTAAATGCATCTGCGTAAACGTTGTGCTGTGACCGGCGGCGCTGGATTTTTGGGCTCTCACCTGTGCGAAAGACTGCTGAAGGAAGGCTACGATGTGCTCTGCATCGACAACTTCTTCACGGGGAGCAAGCGCAACATCCTTCACCTTCTGGATAATCCGTATTTTGAGCTTTACCGGCACGATATCACGTATCCTCTGTATGTGGAAGTGGATGAAATCTACAATCTGGCCTGCCCGGCTTCCCCCATTCACTACCAGAACGACCCCGTGCAGACCACGAAGGTGAATGTCCACGGAACCATCAACATGCTGGGGCTGGCCAAGAGAGTTCGGGCCAAAATCATGCAGGCTTCCACCTCCGAAGTCTACGGTGACCCACAGGTGCACCCGCAGCAGGAGAGCTACTGGGGGCATGTGAACCCCATCGGAAGGCGTTCCTGCTATGACGAGGGAAAGCGTTGCGCAGAGACGCTCTTTTTCGACTACCATCGCCAGCACAAGCTGCTCATCAAGGTGGCCCGCATCTTCAATACCTATGGCCCCCGCATGCATCCCCAGGACGGCCGTGTTGTGTCCAATTTCATCGTCCAGGCGTTGGAAGGCGAGCCCATTACCATCTACGGGAAGGGAACTCAGACCCGCTCGTTCTGCTATGTGGACGATCTCATTGAAGGCTTCATTCGCCTCATGCGCACGCCGGACAGCTTCACCGGTCCTGTGAACCTCGGGAATCCCGGCGAGTTCACCATCCTCGAACTGGCGGAAAAAGTCATCGCCATGACGAAATCCAAGTCCGAGCTCATTTTCAAGCCTTTGCCCGAGGATGATCCCACCAAGCGAAAGCCCGACATTACTCTCGCCAAGGAGAACCTGGGGTGGGAGCCCAGGGTCCCGCT
>DAIQOB010000126.1:0-7400 GCA_036788075.1 Syntrophobacteraceae bacterium | reverse complement strand
AAAGAATCTGTTAAGAAGCTTAGCAAAAGTTTTCTAACAAAACAAACCGTTCGCCCTGAGCCTGTCGAAGGACACAACCAGACATGCCCTTCGACAAGCTCAGGGCGAACGGACAGCAAGACATAATGTTAAGAAATATATGCTCAGGTACTTAAGCGCATGCTGATCCATCTCAAATCTCCCGCACCTCCTCCCAGAACTGCCGGCAGGAATGGCAGAGATAAAGGGGCAGGGCATCCAGGTTTTCGAGGCGGGTGACAAAGCCCATGAGGCAATCGGGATGCCTGCAATGGGACAGGCCGAAGGTGTGGAGCAGTTCGTGGATCCCAACCTTGGCGGCTCGAAGGAAAAAGATCTCGTGCGGCGAGGAGGAATGCTCTTTTCGCTCTATCGAAGGGGAGATGTGCTCCAGCCGGTGAATGGAGAAAATGGCCGCCTTGCCCGACATTTGAGCTTCTCCGTACACATGGGTGAAGATGGGCAGGAAGAGATCGTATGAAGCCACCCCCAACACCTTCCTGCAGGAATTTTGCTGTGCGGCCAGAAAATCGAGGAGGTAGCCCACGTGGTACTGGTTTCGCCCCGTGTGATACGTTCCGGGGGGAGGATCGAAGGGGGGCAGGATATCCACCGGCAGGTACAGAAGTCCCTGGATGTGCGCAGCGAGAACCTCCAGCAGGGAAGATGTGATCTTGCCGGAGGGAATGAGACCTACAACGGACGGTTCAGACATGGAGGATGGCCGCTCTCTCAGTGACGATCATGAAGGTGGTCCTGTGCAACATTAGAGCGTTCCCGTGCGGCACCTTCGAAGAATGGCAGCGATGAATCAGTTCTTTCCTTCCGACTCCAGCCCGTATTCCTTGAGCTTCTTGTGCAGCGTGGAACGGTGGATGGCCAGGACCTGTGCGGCCTTGGAAATGTTTCCTCCCTGCGCCTTCAACACGCGCTGAATGTGCTCTCGGATGACCTGCTCGAGGGCCAGGTCTGCCGAGGGCATCGCCGTGGAGCATTGCAGAAAGGCCAAATCCCCCACATCCACCTGGCGCTTCTTGCAGACGACGACAGCGCGCTCGATGGCGTTCTGGAGCTCCCGGACATTGCCCTGCCACGACTGGCTGCAGAGCAATTCCATGGCTTCACGGCTGATGGAGTCGATGTTCTTGTTGGTTTCCCGGCTGAAGCGGTCCAGGAAATGCTGAGCCAACAGCGGGATGTCATCGATCCTCTGCCGCAGGGGAGGCACCTGGATGGAGACCACGTTGAGGCGGTAATAGAGATCGGCCCGAAACGTACCGTCCTGGATGGCCTTCTGAAGGTCGCGGTTGGTGGCCGCGATGACACGGAAGTCCACTTCGATGGGACGCTCTCCCCCCACGCGGTAAAAACGTTTGTCTTCAAGAACCCTCAGGAGGTCCACCTGCATGCGGGGAGTGATTTCTCCAATTTCATCCAGGAAAAGCGTGCCTCCCGAACACAGCTCGAGGCGCCCCTTCCGTGCGAAGGCCGCCCCCGTGAAGGCCCCCTTTTCATGGCCAAAGAGCTCACTCTCCAGGAGATGCTCCGGGAATGCCCCGCAGTTGATGGGAATGAAAGGGGCCTCGCAGCGCGGGCTGACGGCATGAATGGCCTTGGCCACCAGCTCTTTCCCCGTTCCCGTCTCCCCGATGATCAATACCGACGCATCGGATCCCGCCACATCCCGGATCATGGTGTACACAGCCTGCATGGCATCGGATTTTCCCACAAGGTTTTCAAAACGGATCATGCGGGAAATCTGGTCCCGCAGGAGCACATTCTCCTGCAAGATCTCACGGTACTTGAGCAGCCGTGCCACCAGGGGGTCCAGAAGATCGGGGTCGAGGGGCTTCACCAGGTAATCCCCGGCCCCGAGCTTCATGGCCTCGACCGCCGACTCGATGGATGCGTACGCCGTCATCATCACGACGATGGTGGAGGGGTAGCGTTTCTTGATTTCCTCCAGGGTTTCGATGCCGTTGAGGCCCGGCATCATGATGTCGAGGAAAACGACATCGAAAGGCACTTCTTCCAGCTTGCTCAAGGCCGCTTCCCCCGAGTCCGCCGTGTGCGTTTCATAACCGGATTTGCTGAACCATGCCTTCAACGCCTGTTGAACGGCGAATTCATCATCTACGACGAGGATACTGGGTTGACCCATGACGGATTCTCCTCCGTACGCGTTCTGATGGGGAGCTCAGTTGGCTGGCGTGCCCGGTGCGGCTTCACGCCGCCGTGGGGAAAGAGACGCGGAAGCAGGTCCCCACCCCTTCCCGGGATTCCACGGTGATGTCGCCCCGGTGCTCTTTGACGATGCCGTAAACGACAGCCAGGCCCAAGCCGATGCCCTTTTCCTCGGTCTTGGTGGAAAAAAAGGGTTCGAAGATCTTAGGCAGGTTTTCTTCCGGGATGCCGACCCCCGTGTCCTGCACCTCGATTTCCACCAGGCGGGCGGCCGCGTTGTGGTGCGTGCGAATGCTCAGCCGGCCGCTGCCGTGCATGGATTCCACGGCGTTGAAGACGATATTCATGAGACACTGCTGCACCTGGTCGAGGTCTCCCGGAATTTCCGGAAGGGGAGTCGTCAACTCCATCATGAGCTGGATCTTTTGCAGCTCCATCTTGTGCTTCAACAAACGGATGATCTTATGAAGGATATCGTTGACGTTGAGGTGTTGCTCCAGCATGGGCCGGTGGCGGGAAAAACTCAACAGGTGCGTGACGATGTCGCCGCAGCGCTTGGATTCACTGCACACGAGCTCCAGGAAGCCTTCCATCTCCTTGAGGTCTTCGGGGGTGAGGCTGCCGCTGGCCCGTTTCACCATGCGGAGCATGACCTTGCCGAACATGTGTATGGCCGCCAGGGGATTGTTGATTTCATGCACGGCGCTGGCCACGAGTTTTCCCAGGGCAATCATCTTGTCTTCGTGGACGAGGCGGGCGAGATCTTCCTTGATCTGCCGTGTTTTGACGGCTACCTGCTTTTCGAGAAGGCCGCTCAGGTCCCGCCAGATTTCCAGGATGTTCACCACCTGCCCGTCGTCCGTGATGAGAGGATAGGCCATGACATCATAATATCGAAATTCCGTCTCGGATATGGGATGCTCATGCACCGCATGGGCGGCGGACCTGTTGGCGAGGGCCTTCTGGAGCGGGCATTCGTGCTGGGGGCCCGAGCAGGGCTTCAGACTCCTGTGGCTGACCTGATAGCATTTTTTCCCCAGGACTTCTTCACGGCTCATGCCCACCAGCTGCAGGAGTGCCTCGTTCACGTCCTCGACGGTGCAGTCGGGCTTCAAGACCATGATGGGGTCATGGACGATGCTGAAAAGCTTGCGGAAGTAGAGGTCGGCTTTCCGCATCTGCCGTTCCCGGTATTGGAGCTCCGTTTGGAAGTGGATCATGTCTTCACAGATGCGGGACATGGCCAGGTCCAGCACTCGGAGATGGGGGGGCTTGTGCTGAATGAGATCTTGAAGGAGGTTTTCGTTGCCCGTCAGCTCGATGACCAGGTCCAGATCAGGGATGCTGAAAAAATCGATGTAATTGTCGGTGGTGAAAATTCCCTTTTCTTGAGCCTTCCGGAATCCCGGGGCAGAGGGGTTGATGTCGGCCACAGCGACGACTTCGGCTTTCAAATGGCGGAGCTTGTCGGCTTCCAGGAGGTTGAGGATCTGTTCACACCGTTTGCCTCCACCGATGATAGCGAGTCTCAGTACTTTTTCATGCATGGCTCACGATCCCTGCGCTCCTAATACACATTGGCGAAAGTTCTTTTCTATGGGACGGTGCGATTCCCCCCTTGAGGGGGGCAGGGGGGTGTGAACGCCATGCTACATCCCCCTTAATCCCCCTTCAAAGGGGGACTTCAAAACCTCCCAGACCAAGTGTGATGCCTTTCGCCGCAGTGAAGCCGGAGCCGCCATGTGCGGGGATCCGCTGGTCACAATCTGGCAAAATTCTCAGCCCTCCTGGTGCGGGCGCATTTAGGGCAGAGGCGCCTGAGGACCCGCTTGCCGGTGACCGCATCGCTTCGAGACGTGACATACTGGAGATAGACCGCCGGCACGAAGGGCTCCCCACACTTTTGGCATTTGGGAGCTTCCAGGCGATTGAGGACTGTCCCGCACATGCGCAGTTCGCGATGGTCGGCAGCTTCAATGTATTCGATGGCCCCTGTGGGACATTCGATGGCGCAGGCTCCGCATGTGATGCATTTTTCCGACGGACGGGCGTAATCGTTCAAAATACGCTCCGTAGCGCTGATTTGCTTGAAATCGAGGGCGTGGATCTGCATGCCATCCCGGCAAACCCGTTCACAGGCACCGCAGCGGATGCACATGTCGCACCTCAGACATCGCAGCGCTTCACGCTGAGCGTTCTCTTCATCATAGCCGGTCTCCACGATGTCAAAGTTGTGCCTGCGCTCCTCCGCGTCCTGCAGAGGAACGGGAATGCGCTTCTGAGAAATCTTTTCCGAGGCGGGGATCGGTGTGAAGGGAACTTTGCGGCGTCTCATGGATCGAAAAATGGGGGCCGGGCCTTCGGCTCCTGAAAGATAGTGATGGATATCGAGGGCCGCCTGCTTGCCGGCCGCTATGGCTTCCACCACCGTGGCAGGCCCCGTGACTGCGTCACCTCCCGCGAAAATGTCCTCAACGGTCGTTCGCGTGTTGAAGGGTTCGGTGACAATATTGTTCCGAGGCGTGATTTCAAAAGGAATTTTATAGGAGAAAGCTCTGAAGTCCGGCTGCTGGCCGATGGCTGCGAT
This sequence comes from Syntrophobacteraceae bacterium, assembly GCA_036788075.1. Classification (GTDB taxonomy): domain Bacteria; phylum Desulfobacterota; class Syntrophobacteria; order Syntrophobacterales; family Syntrophobacteraceae; genus Desulforhabdus. The sequence continues at coordinate 2,611 of DAIQOB010000126.1, read as the reverse complement.
GACAGCCCCCGCCTCGATGCGGAAGTTGCTGTCGGCCACGGGCACGGGGCGCCGGCGGCCACTGGCATCCGGCTTACCCAGCTCCGTGCGGAGACATTCCAAATAGGAAAGCTGCCCATTTTCACCGCCGATCTGGACGGGCATCACGAGAAAGTGAAACTGGACGCCTTCTTCCATGGCTTCTTCCACTTCGTGTGGACTGGCGGGCATCTGCTCCCTTGCCCTTCGGTAGGCGATGTGCACGTTTTTGCAGCCGAGGCGGATGCAGGTGCGCGCGGCGTCCATAGCCGAGTTGCCCCCGCCGATCACCACCACGTTCTCGGCAGGCCTTTCCCTATTTCCTAAATTCACAGCCCGCAGAAAACTGATGGCGTCATACACCTGGGGGAAGTCGTCCTCTCCGGCGATTTCCAGCCTGTAGCCCTGGTGAGCTCCGATCCCCAGGAAGAAAGCCTTTTACCCCCGGGTGCGCAGCTCCTCGAAGGAGACGTCCTTTCCCACTGTCACTCCCGTGCGGATTTCGACCCCGAGATTTTCAATGGCCTGGATTTCCTGTCTCACGATTTGCCGCGGGAGACGATACTCCGGGATGCCCGTCATGAGCAGCCCCCCGGCTACGGGAAGCGATTCGAATAGAGTTACCCGGTAGCGCTTCAATGCCAGGTAATGGGCCGCTGAGAGCCCTGCGGGCCCGGAGCCGACGACGGCTACCCGGGGACCGTCGGGAGGGGGCAGCACGGGGGCGGGATAACCGGCATGCTCGGCGGCCCACCGGGCAACGAACGCTTTGAGGTAGCGGATATTGACGGCCTGATCGAGGTTGGCTCTCACACAGGCCTTTTCACAGGGATGTGGACAGATGAGACCACAAACCCACGCAAAGGGGTTGTCCTCCCGGATGACTTCGAGGGCTTCTTCATAACGACCCTGGGCTGTCAGGCCCAGGTAGCTGGGGATATCGATTCCGGCCGGACAGGCCATGTGGCATGGCGCAGGCAGCGCCTCGGCTTTTTGCACACTCAAGCTTGCTTCTCCCTTTGCGTCGTGAAGGTCTCAGGACCATCAGCGTCCGCTGACGACAGTTTCCAGCTCGAAAGCCACCGTTTTGGCAAACCTCTGCCGCCGCGTATTGTCCAACGCCTCTGCCTTTCCGAAGTGGAGGCAGTGGGTCACGCATTTAGCGACACAGGAGGGCTTCAGGCCCTGATCCACACGGTCCATACAGTAATTGCATTTCACGACCTTCCCCGTCTCCGCATTCCACTGCGGTGCACCCCAGGGGCATGCGGTGATGCAGCTCTTGCATCCTACGCACAGGGACGACTCTACGTAGACGATGCCGTCCTTGGGCCTCTTGCGCATGGCGCCCGTCGGACAAACAGGCACACACCACGGTTCTTCGCAGTGGAAGCAGGGCATCCAGATGAAGGACATCTTGGGGGCCTGGCCCACCATTTTGGGCCCTACGGGAATGATCTGGCCCAAACGTGGGCCCAAGGGCAATTGGTTGTAGGTCTTGCAGTGCACTTCGCAACTCAGACAACCGATACATTTCTTCTGATCCTGGAGGAGATAATATTGGCTCATGCAAACCCCTTTGATTGAGACGTCGATATTTTGTGTATGAATCGTAAAAACAAAGACTGCACGCATCTTCCGACGTATTCAATCCCATTCAAAAGACGCTTTTCGTTTGTATTTTGCACAAATATCTCACAAAATCAATCGCAATGCCCGATTGACCCTCTCTTCCAGTTCGTCGATTTCGATGGGCTTGACCATGTAATCTTCGATCCCATGCTGGAAAGCACGTTGGGCTGTCTCCACCGACGGATGGCCTGTGATCATCAAGACCTTCGCCCGGCATTTTCTCCGGCGCATATGCTCCAGGATCTGGATGCCGTCCGGCCCCCTCAGTTTGATATCCAGGATGGCCAGGTCCGGTTCATGGCTTTCCAGCCAGTGCAACGCCTCATTCCCATCGGTAAAGGTTTGGACTTCATGTCCTGAGCCGGAAAGAACGCGCTGTATCAGTCGGCACGAGTCCTGTTCATCGTCAAGCACCATAATAAGCCCCATCGAGCACCTCGCGGTTTATTGATCCAAGCAGATCCCCCTGTACAAGCGTCAAGGCAAGTTTCATACCAGATGGACCGACGCCCTCCGGGGAGTCTCCATATTCTGTCATGCAGCCCATTTGGGTCTGATCCGTGCTGAAGTCATGCTTGTGTCGACAATGGTGCGTAAACACACCCTACAACCAATCAAAAGAAGGAAAAAAAGGCAGGGAAGAGCCTTCCATCCATGCGCAACGGACTTTCATTTGGTGCAATAAATTTATTGCAATGCAAGCTTTTCTTTGCTTAAATGTTAACTCATTGAAATTAAATGAAAGAGTGCTTTTGAACATCATGATCTGCAACAAATTTATTGCTGTAGGAGGGGGCAGACCCCATTCCACTAGACTTCAAAACCAACGGACCGGCTGATGACTTTAGCCCAGTTGTACTGCAAGAAAAGACTGTGGCACGGGGATTGCTCTGATGGATTGTGAGAGACCAAGTGCCTCGCATTTTTGGGCGAGGGTAAAATAATTGTATTGAATGCAAGA
>DAIQOB010000125.1:0-7463 GCA_036788075.1 Syntrophobacteraceae bacterium | reverse complement strand
AGTCCACCGAACTGACGGACCGTCGCAATCGCTTGATCTTGTCGTCGTTCAAGAGATTGCGACGGTCCGTCAGTTCGGTGGACTTGTAGCATCGACCCGCAATGGAATGCTTTTCCGTCGTGTGGCAGCGCGTGCAGGTGAAGTTGAGTCCCTTGGCGTTCATGTGAACATCCAGATCCTTGTCCGGTTGAAAAATGCTGGCGTCCAGGTCGCCGTGCTTCACTCCTTCGCCACCCCCTCCGAAAAAGTGGCATTCTCCACAGTTTTTCCGTGTAGGAAGGGCCACCGATTGGGCCACCTTGTTCCATTCGGGAGGATTCCAGGTTTTCCCCTCGAAGGGCGTGGGTTCCTCCACCGTGTACCCGGCCTTCGTGGGAAACTTTTTGTAGGTGCCGGTCTGTTCATGACACACCAGGCAATCGACCTTGTCCTGGGCGGTGAAATCGAAATTCTTGTCGCTCCATCCGTATCCCGCATGGCAGGAAGTGCAGCGTGGCTCATTGGAGCCGATATTGATGCAAAAATTGTTGACCACATGACCGCCCTTCCCCAGTTTCGCGGCAGGGTCCGCTGCGGGACAGAGCCAGGTCCAATGAATGGTTTTGTGGACTTGGGATGCAGCCTCCGTGTGGCAGGTGAGGCAGGCCCGAGTCACTTCGGGCCCGGACTTGAATTCCTGCTGCAGCTCTTTGAACTTGGAATGATCGGCGGTGTTATTGGACGAGTGCACCTTCCCGAATTCCTCGCCGGCCGGTGGAGCTTTCTCCTCCACAGCGGCGGGCGTCCAGGGAGGAAAACCGCAGAACAGGAGCATCGTCACCAGCGTAACGGCTATAAGAACACAACATTTTCTCATCGTCTTCCCACCTTCCTCTTTCATGGGATTCAAAGATGGATGGAGTCCCCGGGAAGCGGCCGGAAGTCCCAGCCCGTGTCCCTCCCTCCGCAAACAACGGCGGATTCCCACCAGGTGATTTTTTCCTCCATCCCTTTCGCCTTGTCTGCCCCCCATGAAAGAGGCAAAAGCCATACCAGCCAGCCATGGAAGATCTTGCGAAACTCAAGTCACTAATATCAATAACAAACCCACCAAAAAACAAACGCCTTGTCTCTGTAAAAAATGTGGGCTATTTAAACACATGATTAAACAGGTGATGAATAGGAGAGGACGATGAAAGAGCACGAAATGAATCGGTACTGGAAGGAGATCATTCACACCATCAACGATGGTCTGATGATTGTTGGCCCCGACGGTCGGGTGCGGATGGTCAATCGCGCTATGGAGCGGCTGACGGGCTATACGCGAGAGGAGATCGTCGGCAGATCCTGCTCCATATTCCACTGCGACGTGTGTGAAGCGGCGCGCACGGAAGGTAAAGGCAGGTGGTGCCTGCTGTTCGATGCGGGAGAAACCAGCAAGAAACGGTGCCTCATCGCCAGGAAAGACGGCTCTTACGTTCCCGTGCTCAAAACGGCTTCCCTTCTGAGGGATGAAGGCGGCAAGATCCTGGGGGCAGTGGAAACACTGACGGACCTCTCGGAAATCGACAAGAGAGACCGGAAGATTCAAGAGCTCTCGCGGTTCGTAGACACGGATGCCGGGTTTTACGGCATCGTGGGGAAGTCTCCGGCCATGCAGAGGATTTTCCATATCCTGGAGAAGGCGGCCCAGAGCGATGCACCCGTCATCATTTATGGAGCCAGCGGCACGGGAAAGGAACTGGCGGCCCGTGCCATCCACGACATCGGCAGACGATGTGACGCCCCCTACATCCAGCTCAATTGCGCAGCCCTGAACGAATCGCTCCTGGAAAGCGAGCTCTTCGGACATGTCAAAGGAGCTTTCACCGGTGCCTATCGTCACCGCAAAGGCCGTTTTGAAGCGGCCCACGGAGGCGACATCTTCCTGGACGAGATCGGCGATGTCCCCCTGTCCATTCAGGTCAAACTTTTACGCGTTCTGGAAACCAAAGCTTTCGAAAGGGTTGGAGACCATCAGCCGCTGTCGGTGGATGTGCGCATCATTGCCGCCACGCATCGCGACCTTCCCGCCCTTGTGGCGGCGAAGAAATTCAGAGAGGACCTCTTCTTCCGCATCAACGTCATCCCCATCTATCTTCCAAGCCTTCGGGAACGGTTGGAGGATATCCCCCTCCTCGTCGACCACTTCATACGTCACCTCCGCGCCAAGAGCGGAAAGGATATCGGCGGCCTCACTCCCGAGGCCATGAAGCTCTGTATGAGTTATCCCTGGCCCGGCAATGTACGGGAGCTCAAAAGCAGTATGGAATATGCCTTCGTCATCGCAGAGAGGGGCTTGATCTCACCCGACCAACTGCCTGGCCACATCGGAGCCGGCAGGGATCAGGTGTGCAGCCTGACGGTGCCTGAGGGAGAGGACCCCGTGGAAGATTCCGCCGAAAAAACCGCTCTCCTGGACGCCCTCCACAGGAGCCGGGGCAACCAGTCGGAGGCGGCGCGGATCCTGGGCATCAACCGCGTCACCGTCTGGAATCGCATGCGTAAATACGGAATCGATCTGAAGCGGGTGGTCGAGCCTCACGATGCACTCTGAGGCTCCGTCCCCGAATGCCGTCAGAGCTCCAATGCATCACCCGGCTCGGGAAGCAGCCCATGGATTCCACCGGCTCCGTTCAGGAGGTCCTGGATGGCGTCATAGCGGGCACTCCGTTCGTCCCGCTGCAGGTGCACCAGGGCGAGGGTAGCGGCACGGGCCTGCAGGGCAAATTGGAGGCAGTCCCTGACGGTGCCGTGCCCCGGTGTCGTCCCGTCCATACGGAAGGCTTCATGGATGACGAGATCACAGCCCTGCGCCAACTGAAGGGTTTCGGGTGTCGGAGCACCGTCGCCGCTGTAAAACACCGAACACGAACCATCCTCTATGCGCACCGCCAGGTCCCTCTGACCATGGCTGTTCTCAACAAACTGCCACTTGAGCCCCACCGCCAGGATCTCCCGCTCCGGCTCGGCAGCAATGAACTCCAGGGGAAACTGCAGCCTTTGCAGGAAATTGGGGTAGGCCAGCTCCATCGCATCTTTGACGCGATCTTCGACCCCGGTCTGCCCAAGGATCGTCAGGGGCTTCTGACGCTTCATTTCCCAAAATCTGACCAGCAGAGCCGGGATTCCGAAAAAATGGTCCCCATGAAAATGAGAAATCCACAGGGCGTCCAGGTCTTCGGGATCGGGAGTCTGCCGCCAATACTGAGGTGGAACCGTGAAGCCGCAGTCCAGCAGCAGAGAACGCCGTACGCCCTCTGTCCGCGTTTGCAGCCAGATGGAGGTATTGGGATAGCTTTCGTCGCACGCTTCGCCAACTCCCAGAAAAATGACCTTCATTTTAAGACTCCTTCCATATCCATATTGAGAACGTATTCGAAAGGGCAAAATTGCAAAAAGGGACCAGAAGCCTTGAAGGCCTCTGGAGAGTATAGAATAATAGGAATCCGAACCCCTTGGAAGAAAAGAGTTGAAAAGAAACGGGGTGGCGGGTAAACCCCTTGAATCACTCAAACCATTGGAGGAATAAATGGCGATCGTTCACGGCTTCGAACTGCTCCGCGAGGAAAATATCGATGAATTGAAAACCCGGGCGAAGCTCTACCGGCATGTGCAAACCGGCGCGGAGCTCCTGTCCCTTGAAAACGATGACGAAAATAAGGTTTTCGGGATCAGCTTCCGTACGCCCCCGAAGGATTCCACGGGGGTCGCTCACATTCTGGAGCATTCCGTCCTCTGCGGATCGCGCAAGTATCCGGTGAAGGAGCCCTTTGTGGAGCTCCTGAAGGGTTCCCTCAAAACCTTCCTCAATGCCTTCACCTACCCCGACAAGACCTGTTATCCCGTCGCCAGTCAAAATGTGCAGGATTTTTATAATCTTGTGGACGTCTACCTTGACGCGGTCTTTTATCCCCGCATCACTCCCTTCGTCCTGCAGCAGGAAGGGTGGCACCTGGAGATGGAGCATCCCGAGGGACCCCTCACCTACAAGGGCGTGGTCTACAACGAGATGAAAGGCGCTTATTCTTCCCCGGACAACGTACTGGCGGAATGTTCCCAGCAGTCCCTTTTTCCCGACAACACCTACGGATTGGATTCCGGTGGAAACCCGAAGGAAATTCCCAACCTGACCTTCCAGCAGTTCAAGGCCTTTCATGAAAAATATTATCACCCCTCCAACGCTCGCATTTTTTTCTGCGGCGATGACGCTCCCGAAGAACGCCTTCGCCTGGCGAACGAATATCTCAAGGATTTTATAAAGATGCCCCTCGACTCTCAGGTGGCTCTGCAGCCCGCCTTTGCCGCCCCCAGGCGCATCACACGGCCGTTTGTCTCGGGGGCAGAGGGAGCAGGGGAAGATGGATCCGCGGCCAAGGGCATGATCACCGTCAACTGGCTGCTCCCGGAGACGACGGATCCCGAGTTGAACCTGAGTCTTCAGATCCTGCAGTACATCCTCCTTGGGATGCCAGGATCGCCCCTGCGAAAAGCCCTCATCGACTCAGGCCTGGGGGATGACCTCGCCGGCGTCGGCCTGGAAAGTGACCTTCGCCAGATGTACTTTTCCACAGGGCTGAAGGGAATCAGCACGGACAATGCGGACCGCATCGAGGCCCTCATCCTCGACACTTTGGCCGGTCTCGCCCAGGGAGGAATCGACCCTCAAACCGTCGAAGCCGCAATGAATACCATCGAATTTCGCCTGAGAGAAAACAACACCGGAAGCTTCCCGCGAGGGCTGGTTCTCATGCTGCGGGCCCTCACCACGTGGCTTTACGACAGCGATCCCCTGGCTCTGCTGGCATTCGAAGCCCCCCTTGCGGCCGTCAAGTCCGGCCGTGAATCCGACCCGCTCTATTTTGAAAATCTCATCCAGCGCTTCCTATCGCAAAATCCTCACCGCACCACGCTCGTGCTGACCCCCGACCCGGAGCTGGGGGAGAAGCAGGAAGCGGAAGAGCGCGGGCGCCTGGAGGTCCTGCGGGCATCCATGAGTCCCGAAGAACTGCAGCGTGTCATAGCCAATGCCCGGGAGCTCCAACGGCTCCAGGAGGCTCCGGATCCTCCCGAAGCCCTTGCCGCCATTCCTACCCTCAGAATCAGCGACCTGGACAAAGAGGGCAAATGGATTCCCAAAACCGTCCTGGAGCGGCATGGCGCCACAGTTCTGTTCCACGATCTTTTCACCAGCGGCATCGCCTACCTGGATATCGGGTTCAATTTGCACCTTCTGCCGCAGAACTACCTGCCATATGTCCCGCTCTTTGGGCGGGCTCTCGTGGAGATGGGGACCGAAAGGGAAGACTTCGTGGCCCTCACCCAGCGAATCAGCGCCAAAACCGGAGGGATACGCACGGAGATTTTCTCCTCATCCGTGACGGACAGTACGAAGGCGACGGTCAGAATGATCCTGCGCGGCAAAAGCATGCTCTCGCAGACAGGAGAGCTCCTGAGCATCCTGAAGGACGTCCTGCTGGCGGTGAACCTGGACAATCGGGAACGCTTCCGCCAGATGGTCCTGGAGGAAAAGGCCCGCCAGGAGCAGAAGCTCGTGCCCAATGGTCACCAGGTGGTCAATGTCCGTCTGCGCTCGCATTTCAGCGAAGCCGACTGGGCGGCGGAACAGATGAGCGGGATCAGCTACCTCCTTTTCATTCGCGAATTGGCCCGGAGGGTGGATACGGACTGGCCCGGCGTGCTCCAGTCCCTCCAGGAGCTCCACCGGCTGCTCCTCAACCGCCGCGGGATGCTTTTCAATGTGACGCTGGATGCAGCGAGTTTTTTGCAGTTCGAGGCTCAACTGGCGGAATTCATGGGCTCACTGCCCGAAAACGCGGCAACCGACATCGACTGGGTGCCCGCATATCCTCCCGAATTCGAAGGTTTGATCATCCCGGCCCAGGTGAATTACGTAGGAAAAGGCACCAACCTGTACGATCTCGGCTATCGTTTCCACGGTTCAACCCAGGTGATCACGGGGTACCTGCGGACTTCCTGGCTGTGGGAAAAGATTCGCGTGCAGGGCGGCGCCTACGGGGCTTTTTGCCTCTTCGACCGCCACTCCGGAATGTTCACTTTCGTGTCCTATCGAGACCCGAACCTCCTCAAGACCCTGGACAACTTCGACCAAACCTCGGAATTCCTGCGCAGCGCCCCCCTGAGTGACGACGAGCTCACCAAGAGCATCATCGGCGCCATCGGGAACCTCGACGCCTACCACCTCCCCGATGCCAAGGGATACATTTCCATGCTCCGCCACTTGACGGGGGATACGGACGCCATCCGCCAGAAGATTCGGGAGGAGGTGCTCGGCACCACGGCGAAGGATTTCCGGGACTTTGCCGATGTTCTGGCGGGAGTGAAAGAAAAGGGCATCGTGAAGGTGCTGGGCTCTCAGGCAGCGATGGATGCATCCACGTCTACAAGGCCCGGATGGCTGAACCTGCTCAAGGTGTTGTGAGAGAAAAGAGGATTCATCGGGAAGATTTTGCTCTCTTAACCCATATTTGGAGGATTTCTGGTATGTTGAAATCGTTTTTCGTTTGCTTGTTCGTGGGCCTTTGCATGATGCCGATGCATGGAGTGGCCGGTACGACCTACATGAGCAACGGCTCTGTCAACACCAGCAGTGGAACGCCCGACAGGGACCTGAGGTACGAAGACTTCCAGATCACGGAAGACGGTTACATCACGGGCTATATCGTGAACAGCTCGGGGCGTCCTCGAACGGGCATCCGACTCGACATGTGGACGACCAACATGCAGGAGACCAGGATCTTCTGGAGGAAGTCGCTCAACATCGGTGATCTGGGGCCCCAGGGCAAATACCTGGTCAAAGAGCCCTACAAGGTCGACAACGAAGATCCTGCCAGGACGAAGTTCATGTTCCGCCTTCCCAGCGGAGCTAACTACAGGAATAATTAGCTGCCGTCAGTGAAGAAAGCCCTCCAAGCCTCTCCAGGCGAGACAGGCTCCGAAAGCATTCCAGCCTGTCTCGCTCTTCTCGTATTCAGCCGAAAACTAATACAGATTCTCCAAGCCGTTGGATGTTCCGGCGTCACCCGATGATTATCATTGGATGGTGTGGAAATCGAGGTCAAAACCCTTTGTTTCCTTCTGAGCAATTTCCTGTTTCACCGTGGGAGGCAAACTCATGAAGACTACTTTGGCAGCCCTCATTCTCGTGCTGTGGGGGACCATCCTCGCGGGATGGGGGCAGGCAGGAATTCCGAACCAGGCAAAGGAACCCATGATGAATGACGCGAACGGCACTCTGCAGAAGGCGGTTTTTGCGGGAGGATGTTTTTGGAGCGTGGAGGCGGACTTTGAAATAGTGAACGGCGTGGTGGAGGTGGTCTCCGGCTACACGGGCGGCAATGCTGAAAACCCATCTTACGAGCAGGTTTCGGCGGGAAAGACAGGGCACGTGGAAGCGGTTCAGG
>DAIQOB010000124.1:0-7516 GCA_036788075.1 Syntrophobacteraceae bacterium | reverse complement strand
CTGTCCTGGGCCAAGGGCATATTCCGTGTGCCATGGAATTCATGGACCGGCATTGCCTCGAACTGGTGGGGGACTGCCTGCCCTTTGAAGGCGTCCAGGAATCGGGAGCGTTCCTGCTGGTGGAAATCGACGGGGTTCCGGACGTCATCCAGCGGGAGATCGAGGCCATCGGCGAAATCTGCCTGGAGTGCCAGGCCGTGAACGTACTGCTGGCCCCCGATTCCCATAAGCGTTCACAGATGTGGGAGGTCCGGAAAGAGGTATCCCTCCGCGTGGAGCATCATTTCCCCCTGTACATTCCAGAGGATATTGTGGTTCCCATCGGACGCATCGCCGAGTTCGTCGAGGGGCTCCCCGAGATGGAGGAGCGCTACGGGATGAAGATCTATTCCTTCGGCCATGCGGGGGATGGAAACATCCATTTGAACATCACCGCTCCAGACCGACGGATGTTGGATCGCGTGGAGGAAGGAATCACGGAAATCCTGAAAAGAGTCCTGGCCATGGGCGGTACCATTTCAGGAGAGCACGGGATCGGGATGGCCAAAAGGAGGTATCTGCCCCTTGAGCTCTCCCCGGAAAGCATCCGCCTCCAGAGGGAAATCAAAAAAGTCTTCGACCCCCATCTGATTTTGAATCCCGGGAAGATTTTTTGAAAGCCTTTCCAGCGCTGAGACGAGATATTGTTGTGAAGTTGTGAACGTTCTCCTGTTGGTGATGGGCTGTTAGGAATAATGAAACAAGGAGCTTACATGACATCCGTGCGTTCTGCGCTGGTGGCTTCGGGAAAGACGTACCGGACCGAAGGCATCAGTCAGAGAGTCAGGCAGATCAATATTTCGGCCATCAAGGAAATGCCCCTCATCGCCAGCAGGGTCGGGGGCTGCGTGTCGCTGGGGCAGGGGATTCCTTCGTTCCCCACGCCTCCGCATATCGTGGATGCCGTGTGCCGGGTCCTGAAGGAAGAGCCCCTGTCAGGGAAGTATACGCTCGGACCCGGGCTGCCGGCGCTGAGGGAGGCGGTGGCACGGCATCTGGAGGAGCAAAACGGCATTGCGGCCGATCCCGACAGGGAGATCTGCATCACCGTGGGGGCCATGGAGGCTCTTTCGGCGGCCATGCTGACCGTTGTGGAGCGGGGAGACGAGGTGATCCTCCCGTCCCCCAACTATGCGTCCCATATCGAGCAGGTCCTTCTGGCGGAAGGCGTGCCCGTTTTCGTCCCGCTGCACACCGCCGATTGGGGGCTGGACGTGGAGGGCATCCGCCGGGCCATCACTCCCAGGACCAAAGCCATCGTCCTTTGCAACCCCCACAATCCGACGGGGGCCAATTTCGACCGGGAGGACCTTCAGCAGGTTGCTCAACTGGCGTTGGAGCACAACTTCTTCGTCATTTCCGATGAGACTTACGATTTTCTGGTTTACGACAGCCAGTCACATTTCAGCCTGGCATCCCTTCCGGAGCTGCACGACCGGATCATTGCCACGTTCAGCTTTTCCAAGAAATATGCTATGACCGGCTGGCGCGTAGGGTATGTTTACTGTTCGGAAGGGTTGTTGGATCAGATCATGAAAATCCATGACGCCGTGGCCATCTGCGCGCCCGCCCTTTCGCAATATGCGGCGCTGGCAGCCCTCGAGGGCCCCCAGGACTGCGTTGCGGAAATTCGGACCGTGCTGCAGAGCCGTCGCGACCTGGCATGCGATCGTCTCAATGGCTTGTCGGAGTTTTTCGACTACGTGAGGCCGCAGGGGGCGTACTACCTCATGATGCGCACCAGAGCGCCTGGAGTGGATTCCATGACGTTCGCGCTGCGCCTGCTTCATGAAGCCCGCGTGATCACCATCCCGGGAGCGGCCTTCGGCCCCACGGGTGAGCATCACCTGCGCATTTCCTTCGGCGGCAGTGAGGCGGAGATCGAGGAGGCTTTTCACCGCATGGGGAAATGGCTGGAAGGGCAGCCCTTTAAGGCTTTCTGATTTTTCAACACCATCCTCGGAAGTTTTTTTGCATTGGGGTTTCACCACGAAGAACAGAAAGAACACGAAGCATTAGGCTATTATGCAATTATAAGTTGAGTTTTTCTCTTCGTGCCCTTCGTGGTTGATCTGTAAGAGTATTTTTGCTTGGCTATTTATCATCCAAGGACCAAAATGAACAGGCAGTGGGTTTGTACCGAAATAGAGTGTGACGCGAACGTTCAGGACGATTTGGCCGCGGAAGTGGCCGAGGCTTTTAACGTGAGTGTGGAATTTATCGACAAAGGGATTCGTTTTTACCTGGAGGGGAGCGCTCTCTCTGATGCGCATGAAGAGGAGCTCCAGAGAATTTTTCAGTATATCAAAGCATCTCATTCCCTGGACTCCGACCCGGTCTGCCGGACTTCCCTCCTTCTCGATGACGACTGGGCGGACCGATGGAAGGACCATTTCAAGCCCCTGCGAGTGGGAAGGCATTTTCTCGTTTGCCCTTCCTGGGAGGAGTGCAACGCCGGACCCGACGATCGCGTGATTTCCATGGATCCGGGCCGCGCCTTCGGGACGGGCCATCACGAGACGACGCGCCTCTGCCTGGAGTGGCTGGAGGACTGCTTTGGAGCGCTGCAGGCGAGTGGCCGTCTGCAGGGCCAGGCGTCGCTCCTGGACGTGGGAACGGGATCGGGGATTCTTTGCATGGCGGCGGCGCTTCTCGGCTTTCAACCCGTGCTGGGGATCGACAATGACCCCGAGGCCATCGAGGTCGCGCTGGAGAATCTGGAACTGAACCGCCTTTCTTCCAGGGTTGAGCTGCGCGAAGCCACGGTCGGGGAAATCTCCGGCCGCTATGCAGTCGTGATTGCCAACATTCAGTCCATTCCCCTCGTGGAAATGGCCCCCGACATGGTGCGTTGCCTGGCCCCATCGGGTAAGCTGGGGCTGAGTGGCATTTTGCTGGAGCAGCAGGATGAGGTGCGAACGGCATACGAGAGCCTGGGGTTGAGATGCGTCGAGACCCGGACCGCGGGGGAATGGTGCCTTCTGGCTTTTGAATCATAGAAAGGATGCAGCAGCATGGTGAAACAGGAAGTGACGGGGACGTGGATTACTCTGGAAAAGGATTTGACTCTGCGGGTACCTTCCGACCCCAACATCGGCTATATCGAAGGGGACGGAGTGGGACCTGATATATGGGCCGCGTCCAGCGCCGTCATAAATGCCGCCGTCGCCAGGGCATACGGCGGGGCCAGGAAGATTCACTGGTTCGAGCTCATGGCTGGAGAAAAGGCTCTAAAAGAGACGGGAGAGTGGCTTCCGGAAAAGACCCTGGAAGACATTCGCCAATGTGTCGTGGCCATCAAAGGGCCTCTCACGACACCGGTGGGAGAGGGACTCAGGAGCCTCAACGTGACGCTGCGGCAGGTTCTGGATCTCTACGCCTGCGTGCGCCCCGTCCGCTATTTTCCGGGAGTCCCCTCGCCCATGAAAAATCCTGAGCGGGTCAATATGGTGGTCTTCCGGGAAAACACGGAAGACGTCTATGCGGGGATCGAGTGGTCTGCGGGGTCACCCGAAGCCCTCCGCCTCAAGGGATTCCTCGAAAAAGAATTCGGTGTGAAGCTTCCCGACGAGCCGGGGATCGGGATCAAGCCCATGAGCCGTGCGGGCACGCAGCGCCTGGTGCGGCGCGCCATTCGCTATGCCCTCGACCGGAAATTGGCCTCCGTGACCCTCGTGCACAAGGGAAACATCATGAAGTATACCGAGGGGGCCTTCAGGAAGTGGGGATATGAGCTTGCTGCATCCGAGTTTGCCGCCGAGACCGTGACGGAAGCGGAAGTGGCGGAAAAGTACCAGGGGAGAACCCCTGAAGGGCGCGTTGTCATCAAGGACCGCATTGCCGATTCCATGTTTCAACAGGCCCTTCTACGCCCTTCGGAATACCATGTCCTGGCGACGCCGAACCTCAACGGGGATTATCTCTCGGACGCCCTGGCAGCCCAGGTGGGCGGCCTGGGGATGGCCCCCGGCGCCAACATCGGCGACCAATGCGCGATGTTTGAAGCGACCCACGGGACAGCCCCCAAGTACGCAGGGCTGGACAAGATCAATCCCGGCTCCCTGATCCTCTCGGGTGCCATGATGCTGGAATACCTTGGCTGGGGAGAAGCGGCGCAGCTCATGGAACAGGCCCTGGCAGCCACCATCCAGTCCGGGGTGGTGACCTACGATCTGGCCCGCCAGATGGAAGGGGCCAGGGAGGTCCGGTGCTCGGAATTCGGCCGGGCCATCATCGACCGCATGGGAGGATGAGAACAGGACGAGGGGACTATTTCGTTTCTCCGAATCTTGAGCACCTGCCGGAATGAGGAGCAAACGAATTTTCAGACAGTTGCTGACGCCTGAAGAGAACAAAGAGACCATGGGAATTCGCCCTCCGCACGAAAAGCGCGCTGTCAGGGGAGGATGGGTCGGCAGGCTCACGGGCCGTCTGAAAAATGGCCTTGCGTCATTTCGAACGAAGCGGCACAAACCGAGAAATTCTTTCAATGCAGCCGCTTCGGTCCCGGAGACTTCTCCCCGGCGAGTGGAAAGGACAATTTTTGGAGAGCCTCTCAGGGGCCTGGGAAACGCTTTACTGGACCTGTGCCTGCCGAGGATGTGCGCGGGGTGTGGAGAGAAATGGCTGCTGCACCATGAAGGATTTTGGTGTGAAGACTGCCTCGACGCGCTGTCATGGATACGCTCCCCCATCTGCCCTGAGTGCGGGCGCCCATTTCTCAAAAGCCCTTCATCGCCCGATCACCTGTGCGGGGAATGCCTCCTGGATGCTTTTTCATTCGATACGGCGCGGTCGGCGGTCCAGCATGCCGGTGTCGTTCGACGCCGCATTCACCAGTTGAAGTTCGGCGCTCAGCTGCACTGGGTTCCGCCCCTCGTGGTGCTGCTCCTTCAGACGCTGGAGCAGGAATGCCTTTCCCTGCCCGAGCTGGTGCTGCCCGTTCCTCTCCATGTCCACCGCCTCCGCGAGAGGGGGTTCAATCAGGCTGGGCTCCTGGCGAAGGCCCTGGCCCGCCGCGTGGGACTTCCCGTACAGTTTGCCCTTCTCCTTCGAAAACACAAGACCCAGCCCCAGACGCGTCTGCACCGCACTCAGAGGCTGCAGAATGTCCGCGGGGCGTTCGGGGTGTCCCGGCCGCATGAACTGGAAGGCCGGAGGATCCTCCTTGTGGACGATGTATTCACTACCGGGACGACCCTCAGCGAATGCGCGAAGGTGCTGAAAGAGAGCGGTGCGGCGTCCGTGCATGCCTTGACGGTCTCCCGGGCGTTGCCCGAGGTGCGGCAGCACGACGGCGGTTTGGGTGAGCAGGCCTGGGACACTGCGGCGAAGAGGGTTCTCGCGTAGGGTGCGTTTTACACACCCTTGTTGACACAAGCATTTCTTCCGTACGCAGGGTGCATAAAATGAACCCTGCCTCAAGTGATGGATGCCGGTTTATTGTCTCTTGGCTGAAATGCCATGGAGGAGGTTTTCTCAAGAATCCCCGTCTCCTGGAGCCATTCCATGCTGCAGGCGGCTAGAAACGGGCCATTGATGAGCGCCGGTTTGTTGTATTGGAACAGCTTTCCCTGGAAATCCACCATGACACCGCCGGCGGCCGTGACGATAGCCTGCCCCGCCGCCGTATCCCATTCAGAAGTCGGCCCGGTCCGGGGATAGAAATCAGCTTCCCCCGCAGCCAGGGCGCAGAATTTGAGAGCACTTCCCCGCTTCATGGGCTCGACGGCAGGCAGGACTTTCAGGACTTCGTCCAGGTTCGGCGAAGGGTGGCTGCGACTCAGGAGAACGCGCACGGGGGCTCCGGCGTGTGGCTGCTGAAAATGCAACGGTCTCTTCACGCCTTTTCTCAGTTCCCAGCAGCCGGTCCGAACATCCGCAAGGTAGACCTCATCCGTCAGTGGTACGTAAATGACGCCCACAACAGGAACCGTTCCTTCCACCAAGGCAATATTGACGGTGAACTCGCCCCCGCGCTTGACAAATTCTTTAGTCCCGTCCAGAGGATCCACGCACCAGAATCGCGGCCATTGCTTCCGAACCTCGTAGGGGATCTCCCGGCCCTCTTCCGAAAGTATGGGAATGTCCGGGTAGTGGGATTGCAGCCCCGACAGGATGACTTCATGGGATCGGGTATCGGCGAGTGTCAGGGGTGAATGGTCCTCTTTCGTGTGGACGTCGAATTCCGTCCTGTAGACTTGGAGGATCACCTCCCCTGCTTTACGGGCCAAATAGACCAGGAAATCGAGATCCAAGGAGCTCCCTTTCCGTACGACGGGCTCACGCCCGGCCGGAAGAGAATCCGGGGGGTGAATCGCCGTCGAATGATTTTAGATCGTTGACAAACCTTTGGGAATGTCGTTTATATGAGTTTTTGTTCGAATAAAAGGGAAAACTGCTCTGGTCGAGACGATTCCCTTTCGGGGCGATGCCTCTGGTGTTGAAAATTCCGTTTTCATTGTTTCATTTTATCGAACATTTCTGATGGAGGAATGCATGGATTGGGTGAGTGTTGCACACGCTATGGGGACAATGGGACAGGGTGGAGCAAGTGGCGGGGCTGGGGGCGGTATTGCCGCTTTCGCGCCACTGCTCATCATGGTCGTCATCTTTTATTTTCTGCTCATTCGGCCTCAGCAAAAGAAGCAAAAGGAACATCGTGCCATGCTGTCCTCTCTGCAAAAAGGCGATCTGGTGCTCACCCAGGGTGGATTGCAGGGAAAGGTCACCGGCCTGACCGATACGGTCGTGACTGTCGAGATTGCTGACAAGGTGCGCGTCAAGGTCCAGCGAGGGTATATTGCCTCGGTGCTCGGCAAGGGTGAGCCCGTCGAATAAATCCGGTTCCTCGCTCGAACAGCATATTTAAGGGCACGGGGGCTGCCGCCCGCAAGGCCGGCACTGCTCCCTCTCCGTCGAGTAGGACTCACAAGAGAGCCTTCCTGAGAACATCCGTGAGAACACCTGCGCCTTCATCCATCGAACGAACATAAGCTGTTTTGAAATGAAGGGACGTTTGCCTCGGGTTCAAGAGTGCGGAAAAATGGGGGGGCTCTAAGAGCTTTTGGAGGGAGTCGATTTGAAAAGTCTTCAATGGCGTGCATTGCTGGTGGTCGCAGTCCTGGTGGTGGGAATCATCTATCTTGTGCCCACCCTGAGCTCGGGTTTGCCTTCCTGGTGGACCAAGATACTTCCCAAGGACGCAATCCATCTCGGTCTGGACCTCCAGGGCGGGATGTATCTGGTTCTGGAAGTGGAATCGGAAAAAGCTGTGGAGAACACCCTGGAACGCCTCACGGAGGATCTCAAAGAAAATCTTCGTGAAAGTCGTATTCCATTCACGCAGATTGCGAGGGGTAAGGGTCACACCATCGAGGTACAGTTGCCTGGTGCGGAGCAGCAGACCCAATTGAAGGACCTCCTGGACAAGAGCTTCCTCCACGATCCGTCGCACCTGCTCGCCCTTGGTGAGGTC
>DAIQOB010000123.1:0-7521 GCA_036788075.1 Syntrophobacteraceae bacterium | reverse complement strand
GGTCTCAGGGATCCTTTCAGCCGACGCTCACGGGGAAAGTTCTTGGGCTGGTTTTCGTGAAGCCTTCCACCCGAACCCGCGTTTCTTTCGAGTCCGCCATGTACCGTCTGGGAGGTCACTGCATCTTCATGACGGCCAATGACACTCAGATATCCCGCCACGAGCCCCTCTCGGACATGGCGCGGGTTTTGGCGCGGTATGTGGACGCCATTGCCGTGCGCACATACGCTCACACGGACGTGGAAGAGCTCGCACGCTACGCCTCCATCCCCGTCATCAACGCCCTGACGGATCTTTACCATCCCTGCCAGATATTGAGCGATTTGCTCACCATCAAAGAAAAGCGTGGAAGCCTGGACGACCTGTGCGTGGCATGGGTGGGGGATGGCAACAATGTGGCTCATTCCTGGATCAATGCGGCTGCGATGCTGGGTTTTACGCTCTACCTGGCCTGCCCCAAAAATTACGAGCCCCGCGCCGAAATCCTGGAACGGGGACGCAACCAGGGGAAGGGTAAGATTGTTTCTGTAAACGATCCAATAGAAGCGGTTCGGCAGGCGGATGTACTCTACACGGACGTGTGGGCAAGCATGGGCCAAGAGGCCGAAGCAGAAGCCCGCAAAGAAATTTTCCGCCCTTACCAGATCAACAAGGCCTTACTTGCTGCGGCTCCTCCCCACGCCATGGTGCTCCACTGCCTGCCGGCGCATCGGGGAGAAGAAATCACCGAGGAGGTTCTGGAGGGGCCGCAATCGGTCGTGTTCGACCAGGCGGAAAACAGAATGCATTTGCAGATGGCCCTGCTGGAATGGCTCATCCAGGAGAACAGGCGCCCCTGACCCCGCTCGATCCCGACAGTTCAAGAACCAATGAGGAGACATCCATAAACATGAAGGTGAAAAAGGTTGTATTGGCCTATTCCGGCGGTTTGGATACGTCCATCATTTTGAAGTGGCTCATCGAAACCTATCAATGTGAAGTCGTGGCTTTCGCCGCGGATCTCGGCCAGGCCGAGGAACTGAGAGGCCTCGAAGCCAAGGCCCTGGCGACGGGAGCCGTCAAAGCCCGCATCGTGGATCTGCGCGAGGAGTTCGTCAGGGATTTCGTCTTTCCGGCTTTCAGGGCCAATGCCATTTATGAAGGCCACTATCTTTTGGGGACATCCATCGCACGCCCCCTCATCGCCAAGCAGCAGATCCAGATCGCACAGGAGGAAGGGGCGGATGCGGTAAGCCATGGCGCAACGGGCAAAGGCAATGATCAGGTCCGCTTTGAGTTGACCTACATGGCGTTGAATCCGGGCATCAAGGTGATCGCCCCCTGGCGTGAATGGAATCTCAGATCGCGGAACGCATTGATTGCCTTCGCCAAAGATCGGGGGATTCCCGTCCCCGTGACGCAGGAGAAACCCTACAGCTCCGACCGCAATCTGCTGCACATCAGTTATGAAGGGGGAATCCTCGAAGACCCCTGGCTGGAGCCGGATCCCAGGATGTTCACGCTATCCGTCAATCCCGAGGATGCCCCGGATGAGTCTGAGGTCATCGAAATCGACTTTGAGAAGGGAAACCCGGTGGCCATAGACGGCATGCGGTACAGCCCTGCCGATCTCCTGGCTCGCTTGAACACACTGGGCGGAAAGCACGGCATTGGACGAGTCGATCTGGTGGAAAGCCGATTCGTGGGCATGAAGTCACGAGGGGTTTACGAAACACCGGGGGGGACGCTCATGCGGGCAGGACATCAGGCGGTGGAATCCATCACCATGGACCGTGAAGTCATGCACATTCGTGACTCCCTGGTGCCGCAGTACTCACGCCTGATCTACAACGGTTTCTGGTATTCCCCCGAAATGCGGCTCCTGCAAAGCACCATCGACCTCACACAGGAGAACGTGACGGGCACGGCGCGGCTGAAGCTCTACAAGGGAACCTGCCGCGTCATCGGGCGCAAGGCGGACCACTCTCTGTACCAGCCGAGTTTTGCGACCTTCGAAGAGGATGACGTCTATCAACAAAACGATGCCACCGGCTTCATCCGACTCAATGGTCTGAGGCTTCGCATCGAATCTCTCGTCAGCAAACAGAAATAGGAATCGGACGGGGAGAGTGGAGACGGCACACGAAGCGCACACTAAGGCTTCCCGTTGCCACGCTTCCTCTTCCGATTTCACCACGATCATGACAGGGAGAATCATACATGACGGAAAAGCTTTGGCAGGGCCGCTTCGAGCAACCCACCAACAAGCAGGTCGAAGAGTACACGGCATCCATTCACTTTGACAGCCGGCTTTATCGCTACGACATCGAAGGAAGCATCGCCCACTGCCGAATGCTTGGAGAATGCAACATCATCTCCCATGAAGACGCATCTCTCATCGTGGAGACCCTGGGACAAATTCTGAGAGAGATCGAACGGGGTCAGGTGGACCTCTCCTCTTCTCAGGAAGATATCCACATGGCCATCGAACAGCGATTGATCCAGAAGATCGGGGAAGTCGGGGGGAAGCTCCACACGGCAAGAAGCAGAAATGACCAGATCTGCCTCGATATGCGCATGTACCTCCGAGATGTTATCCTCCAATGCCGCGCCCTGGTTCTGGAAGTGCAGAAGGCCCTCGTGCATGTGGCCGAACAGAACCTGGGCGTTATCATGCCGGGATTCACGCACCTGCAGCATGCTCAGCCCGTTCTCCTTTCGCACCACATGATGGCTTACTACGAGATGTTTCTGCGGGATGACGAAAGGCTTCAAGGCTGCTACAAACGGACCAATGTGCTTCCGCTGGGAAGTGCCGCCCTGGCCGGCACGACGTTTCCCATAGACATGGAATACACGGCCAGGTATCTCAAGTTTGACGGCGTCGTCTCCAACAGCATGGATGCCGTCAGTGACCGGGATTACCTCATCGAATTCAACGCGACGGCAGCGATCTTCATGATGCATGTCAGCCGGATGGCTGAAGAACTGATCCTGTGGTCTACAAAAGAATTTGCCTTCATCGAAATCAGTGATGCCTTTTGCACAGGTTCCAGCATCATGCCGCAGAAGAAAAATCCCGACGTCCCCGAGTTGCTGCGTGGCAAGACCGCTCGAGTCTATGGGAACCTGATGGCAGTGCTGACTCACACCAAGGCACTTCCCCTCGCCTACAATCGTGATCTTCAGGAAGATAAAGAACCCGTTTTCGATACAGTGGACACCCTAACGAGCACCCTGCGACTCCTGGCCAGATTGCTTCCCGAAATTCGATTCAACCGCGGACAGATGGAAGAAATGGCCAAGGAGGGGTTCACTCTGGCCACGGATCTTGCCGATTACCTTGTGCGTAAGGGCATCCCCTTTCGCAAGGCCCATCATGTCGTGGGGCAGATCGTTCATTATTGCATCGGAGAGGGAAAAGAGCTGGACCAGATCCATCTCGATGTTCTTAAAAGTTTCCACAAAGCCTTTGATGCAGATGTCTTTCCGTTTATCCAGATGAATGCCGTGGTGGACCGAAGGACTTCCCTCGGGGGAACAGCGTCATCCAGGGTCAAGGAAGCCATGGCCAAAGCCCGTGCTGACATGGAAAGAAGAGAAGCGTATTTAAAATCCTGAAGAGAAGCGTGGATGAGAGCCCTATGAACAGACGGTTTCGCTATATCGCCCGATCTCCTTATTTCGCCGGTCTTTTTCCACTCCTGATCCTCGGCCTTCTCTTGACCGGCTGCGGAAAGAAGACTTCTCCCAAACCCATGACTCAGGAACTGCCGCCGCAGGTACCGGATTTCCAGCTTCAGGTACGCCCCAGAGGTGTTGAGCTCAGTTGGTCTCTGCCCGATCGCATGAAACCCGACCCCAAAAAGCCGCCGCTCCATTTCACCGTCATGAGATCTGACATCAGCTGGGAGGATCGAAATTGCATGAATTGCCCTCCGGTCAATCAGAGAGAGATTCAGCGCATCGACCCGTCGGCTCCACCAGCCGGAGTGATAGACGGGCAGAAAGTGGTTTGGACGGACACGGCGGTTTCGACACAGCATGCTTACCGTTACCAGGTGCTCATCCAGGATGAGAAGGGGCGATCTCTTTCCTCATCGTCTATCCTTACAGCACGGGTCATCCCCGCACCGGCCCCTCTCAAGAGACTGGGAGCCGCCAAGGATCCTCAGGGAATCCTGCTGGAATGGAAGGCTTCCACCAAAGATCAGAGAGGCAAGAATCTCCCGGGAGAGCTTCAGTTCATCATTGAACGCCAGTCATCCAAAGGCGGCTGGGATGAGATTTCAGTACTCCCGGTAAAATCGAAGAATTTCCTGGACGCATCGGTGGTGTCCAACCAGAGCTACAACTACCGCGTCACGCCATTCCTGGTGTTCGAGCAGACGCGGGTATTGGGCGAATCGGCCGTCATCGAGCACGCCATGGCCCCCGGTGCACTGCCGCCGCCTCCCCCCGCTACGGTATGGGTCATCCCGGGAAAGGGAGCGCTCGAAGTCCAATGGACTCCCAGTGACGGGAAAGTGGGCGGGTATCACGTCTATCGCAAAGAGGGGAAGGAAATCATTCGCCTGACCGCATCCCCAGTTCAAAATCCTCCTTATGTGGATCGTTCCGCCAAACCCAACGCCGTCTATTTTTATGCCGTGTCGTCTGTAAGTGCTCCTCCAGAGCAGCAGGAAGGTCTTCTGTCCAAATGGGCTGAAATCAGGAATCTTATCTTTCAGCAATGAGTCAATGGAAGGGGAATAGTGCATCGGGGAACGGGGAAGCCCGTTCCCTTTTTCCTGTTTTGGTATCCCCCGATCTCGAACACAGCCACACCAGAATGAGGTAGACCATCATGCACCATTTTCAGTATAAGAACGAAGAACTATACTGCGAAGACCTCCCCCTCCGTCAGCTTGCCGAAGAAGTCGGGACCCCCTGTTATGTGTACAGCCATTCCACCCTGCACCATCATTTCAGCGTCTTTGACCAGTCTTTTGCAAGTGTCCCCCATCTGACGTGCTATTCGGTCAAAGCCAATTCCAACCTGGCCCTTCTGAAGCTGTTCGCCTCCCTGGGCGGCGGTGTAGATATTGTCTCCGGCGGAGAGCTCTACCGGGCAAGAAAAGCCGGCATTTCTCCAGATCGGATTGTCTACTCGGGAGTTGGCAAGACTGTGGACGAAATCGATTTTGCCCTCAGAGAGGGCATCTTGATGTTCAACATTGAATCCACCGAAGAGCTGAAGGCCATCAATTCACGGGCGGGGATTTTGGGCTGCAGGGCAAGAATCGCCCTGCGGGTCAACCCGGACGTTGATCCTAAAACCCATCCTTATATTTCCACCGGCATGAAGAAGAGCAAGTTTGGGATCGCGGCAGACAGCGCTCTCAAGGCCTATGAAGAGGCCAGGAGCCTCGACCACATCGAAATTTTAGGGTTGGATTGTCATATCGGCAGTCAGTTGACGGAGATCTCTCCTTTTGTGGACGCATTGAAACGACTGCGCGCCCTCATCGACCAACTCAATGCCATGGGCATCTCCATTCGCTACCTGGACCTGGGGGGAGGACTCGGAATTCCCTACGACCAGGAAGCCCCGCCCCATCCAAGGGATTATGCACAGGCGATTTTGCAGGAACTGCAGGGACTTTCTTGCACCTTGATTTTCGAACCGGGTCGCGTTATCGTGGGCAATGCTGGTGTCCTCGTCACCCGGGTGCTGTATACCAAGAAGACTGAGATGAAAAACTTCGTCATTGTGGACGCGGGAATGAACGATTTGATCCGCCCCAGTCTTTACGGTTCCTACCATCAGATTCAGCCGATTCAAAAGCGAAGTGCCGAAACCCAGGTGGTGGATGTTGTGGGACCCATCTGCGAATCGGGTGATTTTCTCGCACACGATCGAGCCCTCCCTGTGGTCGGTGGGGGAGATCTTCTGGCGGTCATGAGTGCCGGGGCCTACGGCTTCACCATGTCCTCCAACTACAATTCCCGGCCGCGGGCAGCCGAGGTCCTGGTGAAGGGGGGCCGCTGCCACATCATTCGCAAACGTGAAACTTGGGAGGATATGGTGCACCTGGAGGCGATTCCGGATATTTTTTGATGAGCATCAAGGGCTGTTCTGACGGTCGAGAGGCATGCACGGCGTTCAGGATGGCTCAGTGAATCAGTATCAAAGCGGTTGAATGGAGTCACCGTGAGCATGGAAATGCAATCTGAAGGGCGAATTCATTTTACAAAGATGACCGGCAGCGGGAACGATTTCATCATCATCGACAACCGTGACGGGGCGATCGATGCCGACAATTGTCGGGATCTCGTGAGCCGCGCATGCCGGAGAAAGCTTTCCGTTGGAGCCGACGGCCTTATCTTGATTGAAAACGATCCAGAGGTCGATTTCAAATGGCGCTTTTTCAATGCCGACGGCGGTGAAGCTGAAATGTGCGGGAATGGAGCACGCTGTGCGGCGCGATTTGCTCACCTTCATGGGGTCGTTTCGAAGCCTCTCATGGCTTTTCGCACCCTGGCCGGCATCATTGAAGCAGAGATCAGGGACGAAAAGGTGAAAATCCGCGTAACAGAACCTCACAGCCAGGAACTGGATCTCTGCCTGGATGCGGAGGGTCGGACCCATTGCCTTCATTTTATCAATACGGGTGTCCCCCATGTCGTGATTTTCCAGGACAAGCCTGCGGCGCTGGAATCCGCCGACGTATTTCACCTGGGACGTACTTTCAGGCATCATCCCCAATTCCAACCTGCTGGAACCAATGTGAATTTCGCTTTCGTGCAGGATCCTCATCATGTGTCTGTGCGCACCTATGAGCGCGGGGTAGAGGATGAAACACTCGCTTGCGGTACCGGTTCCATCGCCACCGCCCTCCTGGCCTCGGCAAAAGGCCTTGCCTCTTCCCCGGTGCATGTCGCAACTCGGAGCGGCGAAACCCTCACCATCCATTTCGAAACATTCTCAAACCAAGGCGCAATGCAGTTCCGGAAAGTCTACCTGGAAGGTGATGCCAAGGTGGTTTATGTGGCGGAACTTTGGGATGAAACTCTAAGGCAGTAGGGAGAAAATCATGTTTCAAGGCGCTATGGTGGCGATCGTGACGCCATTCAAAAACGGTCAGCTCGATGAGAAGGCCCTCCGGGAATTGATCGAATTCCAGATTGCCAACGGCACCCACGGCATCGTGCCCTGTGGAACGACCGGAGAATCGGCAACCCTGTCTTTCAAAGAGCACGAACGGGTCGTTGAAATCACTGTGGAGCAGGTCGGAAAGCGGGTGCCCGTGGTGGCAGGAACAGGCTCCAACAACACGGAAGAAGCCATCCGTTTGACCAGGCATGCCCGGGAAGCAGGTGCGGACGGAGCCCTCATGATCTGCCCCTACTACAACAAGCCTACGCAGGAAGGTCTCTTCAAGCATTTTGAAAAAGTGGCGTCCTCGGTGGATATTCCCATTGTGCTCTACAATATCCCCGGCAGGACCGCCGTCAACATGGCGCCGGAAACCATCGCACGCCTTGCCAGGATCGATCATA
>DAIQOB010000122.1:0-7545 GCA_036788075.1 Syntrophobacteraceae bacterium | reverse complement strand
CAATAAGGACCCCTTGCTGAGTGAAGCCTTCATCAGCATCGTATACTCCGTCCTCCTGGGTTTCCTTGGCTTTTACGCCCTCATTGACTACATCAAGTCCAGCAGAGGCGGCGCGGCGGCAGGTGGTGGTGACGCCCACGGCGGGCCTGCAGGCGGTGGGACTCCCGGTATCGCAGCCAAACTGCAGAACTTGAACCTCCCCCCCATGATCACCTTTGACGAAGATTTTGTTCCCGGCGGCAAGCGCATTTCGGGTGTCATCATCGCTCTCGGCGGTGTCGTGGTAGGTATTCTCGCCGCGGTCATGGGTGTGGGCGGCGGCTTTGTGACCTTCCCCATGTTCGTCTACATCTTCGGTGTTTCCTCCATGACCACCGTTGGAACGGACATCCTGCAAATCATCTTCACTGCCGGACTTGCGGCCATCGGACAGTACGCGATTTACGGCTACGTGTTTTACACCCTGGCCATCGGGATGCTTGTGGGTTCGCTGATAGGGATCCAGGTCGGCGCCCTCACGACCAAAGTGGTGAAAGGCATCCATATCCGCGGTTTCTATGCTGTCTCCATCATCGCCGGTTTTATCAACCGCGTCGCTACACTTCCCAAGAAGTTCAACGAACTCGATGTCACCAGCTTTTCCAAGGGGTTCGTCAACAATGTTGAATTTGTGGGAAACATCATCTTCTGGGTGGTTGTCGCGATTTTTGGCTTGTGGATTTTTGGCAAGTTTTTCGCCAACGTTGGGAAATTGATAGAGGAGGAGTAAGAGATGTTGATCAAGGATAAAAAACACTTCAACATGGGATTGATGCTTGCCGGGTCCTTTGCGGTAATCCTCCTGCTCATTTTTTCGCCGATTTTCGGAGGAGGCAAAAACGGGTTGCAGTTCTCCGATGACTTGTTCAACAAGCTGGCCAAAGGATCCTCATATTTCATTCCCAAGTTGAATGAACAGGTGACAAAATTCGACGGCACCACCGTTTCGACGACTTTCAATATCGATAAAGCGGAGGATGTCCAGAGAGTAGCGAAGATTTTCATGGCGGCTGGTGCTCAGGTGGGCGCTGAAGGGCAGGCCGTGACCTTGAACGGGGACTTGGGGAAAATCCTTTCCAGTGTACTCAAAGACAGCGACGCCATGTTCAAGAACGACAGCGACTCCGTGGCCGCTCGGCACGGCATGGATGGAAGAGAAGTCCTCGCGCTGCAGTGGAACGTCCTGAACAAGATGGACAAGGAGCTCAAAAAGCAAAAGAAAATCGAAGAGTCCAATATCGTGAACGCGGTTCTGAGGAGGGCGATCGAGCCAAGCTACAACTTTTATGGCATAGAGGCTCAGCGCGTCATCGACAAGGCTTTCACCATGATTTTCCTCCTGGTTTTTTACGTCGCTTACACCATGTGGTGGGGCTTCGCCATCTTCTATCTGTTTGAGGGCATGGGGCTCAGCATGAAGAAATCCAAGGTCAAGAAGGAAGTATAGGAGGCGAGAATGAAGATATTGGTGCCTGTGGACGGCTCAGCCCATTCCAAGGAAGCTCTCAAGGTGGCCATGGACTTCGTCAAGACGAAGGGTGCCGAGGTTTTGGTGATCAGCGTTGTGGCGCAGATCGGAGGTTTGGTAGACCATGAAATCTCCCCGGCGCGTCGCGAGAGAATCACTGCAGGCCTCGAAAAGATTGCCGAGGATGCGGTGAAAGATGCCTGTGCTATTTTGAGTGCCGACAACATCACCTCATCCTGCACGAAGACGATTCTCACATCGATTTCCGTGCCGGATGCCATCATAGATTTCGTGGAAAAGGAACAGATCGACCTCATCGTCATGGGGAGCAGGGGGCTCAGTCCCTCAGCAAGGTTCAAGATGGGCAGTGTGGCCTCCCAGGTGGTCAGGGACTGCCCCTGTTCCATCTATCTGGTCAAGGCTCCCGCGGCCTGATAACGGGTTACCGGAGGTCTTCACGCCTGGTCCGGGATGTGTTGAAGTCCCCCTTTCAAGGGGGGGTAAGGGGGATGTGCGGCGGCATGTACACCCCCCTGCGCCCCTCAATGTTGTTGACTGAACGTCACCCCGGTGAAAACGGGGGTCCCAAAAGTCTTTCAGTAAGCCACTGATTGTGTCATGGATGGCCCCATGGATTCCGGCACCCGTCTCCCAAAGGGGTGTTGGGAATCCTTAGGGCCTGACCCTCACGGAGTCTCACACTCCCAAAGTGGAAGCCATGGCGGCCCTTTAGTATCGGAGGAGGGCACAAATCGTTCTGGGGGAGCTGCCGCCAAACGCAGTTCTGCCCAGCGACTCCTCCGAAGTCACTTTTTCCACAGTTTGACCTGATGAGATACCCCTGTCCCTTTTGACCGTTCTTGCCTGGTTCTGTTGCGGTATTTTATCGAAGGTGCAAATGATGAAAAACGAGTTTGTCATATTGATTGCGGACCGGAATCGGCACGTGCGGGATTTCCTGCGCCGAGAGCTTGTAGCAGAGGGGTATCGGGTGGAGGTCGCCCGGGATGGCAGGGAAGTGCTGGCTTTCATTGAGGGAACCAAGCCTCCGGACCTGCTGGTCCTGGATTTGGAGATGCCCTACGTGAGCGGGTACGCACTGCTGGAAAAGATCCAGAAGCTCCGTTCCCCGCTGCCGGTCGTGATTCACACCTTCCTCACGGAATACAGCCAACAGTTCAATGGCCAGGAACGTGCTGTTTTCGTTGAAAAGAGTGGCAAAACGGACTCTCTCAAAGCTGCGATCCTCGAGATGCTGCAGACCTTTTACCCGGATCGGTTTGCAGGAGAGAGACCCCGAGAGGGCCACGTCTGACATGGATATCTAAATTTGAGAAAGATTCCAAAGACTCTATTGCCAAAGGGGTTACACTTATACTAAATATCACATGTGCATGTTTGGCATGAAGGGGGATGCTGGAATACAGAAACCAACGCCTGCCTGTCGGGGTAAAATCCCGGCCTTCAAAACTTCACCGGGGAAGACTGGGATATGGAAAGCAGTCACTATTACAGATCGTTGACCCGAAACATGGTCTTGATCATGATGCTGGTGTCTTTTACTCCTCTCCTGCTCATCAGCGGCATCATCGGGTATCAATTCGAAACGTCTTACCGGCAGAAGTCCCTGGCTCATCTCAGTGAACTCGTACGGAAGCACCAACAGAACATCGACAGCTTTCTCATCGAAAAGCTCTCCTACATCCAGGTCCTGGTGCATTCCTATTCCCCCGATCAACTGAGCGACGAAGCCTTTCTGAACCACAAGCTTTCCGTATTACAGCAGGCCTATGGCGGCGTGTTTGTCGACCTGGGGTTGGTCAACGACGAGGGGATGCAGGTCGCCTACGCCGGAAAGCTCAAGCTGGAAAAGGCAAACTACGCTCAGGCCGAATGGTTCAAACGGGCCATGAAGCGCCATTACTTCATCAGCGACGTCTTCCTCGGACTCCGTAGACAGCCGCATTTCATTGTGGCCGTCAAGCAGCAATGGGAAGGTCACCAGTCGATCCTGCGTGCGACCATCGATTTTGAGGCGTTCAATTCCCTGGTGGAAAACATCAAAATCGGGGAGACGGGATCGGCCTTCATTTTGAATACTGCAGGCGAATTTCAGACGATGCCGCGGGTGGAGCCTTTTGCGACGAAGGAATTCTTCCTGGAGATTTTTGAGCGGGAGAATCGCAAGACAACCGAGGTGGAAACCGCGGATCACCCCATGGGTGCAGATGTATTGCCCATGGCCGACTCCTATTCCCCCAAGGAAGCCGGCAAGATGAAAGACAAGACCGTCATCGAGGGCGAAGGGGAATTCCAGGGCAAGAACTTCATTTATGTCATGACCCCGCTCAAGGGTGGTGAATGGGTGCTGGTCTATCAGCAGGATGCTTCCGACGCTTTTTCCCACCTGTATGCAGCAAGGAAGCTGTCCATTGTCATCCTGATGCTGGCGGGAGTGACCATCGGCATCATCACTTTTTTCGTGGCCAAGAAAATGGTGCATTACATTGAAAGTGCGGACAAGGAAAAAGAGATGATGAACGAACAGGTCATCGAAGCGGGAAAACTTGCGTCGGTGGGTGAGCTTGCCGCCGGGATCGCTCATGAAATCAACAACCCGGTAGCGGTCATGGTGGAGGAGGCCGGTTGGATGGAAGACCTGCTCCAGGAGGACGAATTCAAGAGCGGGGAAAATCTTGCAGAGTTCGAACGCTCCTTGAAACAGATCAAAACGCAGGGAGCCCGCTGCAAGGAGATCACCCATAAACTGCTGAGCTTCGCTCGCAAGACGGATCCCAAGATACGGTCGGTGGAATTGAATGAGCTCCTTGAAGACATTATCAGCATCTCGGAACAGCGGGCACGCTACAGCAACGTTAAAATTGAGAAGCAATTGGCGGAGGATTTGCCTTTTGTCCATGCCTCCCCGTCGGAAATGCAGCAGGTATTCCTGAATTTGATCAACAATGCCATCGACGCCATCGGAACCAATGGGGGCACCATCACCGTGACGACGCGAGTGGACGGCGGCTTTGCCATTGTGGATGTGGCGGACACGGGCAGCGGCATTCCCAAGGCGATGCTGGCCAGGATATTCGATCCGTTTTTCACAACGAAGCCCGTAGGGAAGGGAACGGGGCTGGGGCTATCCATCTGCTACGGCATCGTGAAAAAGATGGGCGGACAGATCAGCGTGAACAGCGCCGTAGGGGTCGGAACCACATTTCATGTCTATGTCCCCCTGCCCGGGGATAATAGAGCAGACGAAAACACCCCGCCAAGTGTGGCGTAAGATATCGACCGCATTTTCTTCATCGAAGAGGAGGATTCTGAATGAACATTGCGACGGTGCTGTTGGTGGACGACGAAGTTCCCTTTGTGGAAGCCATGACCAGGCGCTTGACTAAAAGGAACCTCACGGTGCTCGCTGCCTTCAACGGTCAGGAGAGTCTGGCGTCCCTGGGAAAAAACAGCAGTGTGGATGTTGTGATTCTTGATGTTAAAATGCCCGGCATGGACGGTATCGAGACACTCCGGGAAATCAAAAAGGCCTTTCCTCTCGTGGAAGTCGTCATGCTGACGGGGCATGCCACGGTGGAGACCGCCATCGAGGGAATGAAAATCGGCGCTTTTGACTACCTCATGAAACCCTGCGATATCGACCAATTGATGGCGAAAGTGCAGGAGGCCAAAACCAAAAAACGCAAACATGAGGAAAAGATCATTCAGGCTCGTATCAAGGAAATTGCTCTAAGACGTGGAGATTAGGGAAACAGCGATGCCAGGGAGCAAGAGAGACAACAAGGATCCCATACGACTTCTTTTGGTGGACGACGAAAAAGGATACGTGGATGTCCTCACCAAAAGGATGTCCAAACGCAATATTATTGTGACGTCAGCGCTGAGCGGCTCTGAAGCAGTGCAAACCCTGCGCAGGGAGAGCTTCGACGTGGTGGTTCTGGACCTGAAGATGGAGGACATGGACGGTATCGAGGTCTTGAAAATATTTAAAATCATGGATCCGGAAATGCCTGTGATCATGCTGACGGGGCATGGGTCTGAGACAGCCGCCCGAGAAGGGATTCAGCACGGTGCGTATGACTATCTCACCAAACCGTGTGACCTGACAGAGCTCATCGCTAAAATCAATGAAGCCTGCCATAGAGGAGAAGAAGTCCTTGAATGATTTCAATGTAATGCTCGTGGATGACGAAGGGGAGTTTCTGGACACGCTTGTGAAGCGTCTGAAAAAGCGCAATTTGAATGCCATGGGGGTTCGCAGCGGAGAGGAAGCCCTGACGACATTGAAAAACAATCCCGTGGATGTGGTCGTTCTGGATGTTAAAATGCCCGGCATGGACGGCATTGAAACCCTGAAACAGATCAAAAAGCTCCGTCCCCTCGTTGAAGTCATCATGCTCACGGGACATGCCAATATGGAAGTCGCCATCGAGGGAATGGAATTAGGCGCTTTCGATTACCTGATGAAGCCCATGGAAATCGATGAGCTTCTGTACAAGCTCCAGGATGCCTTTAAGAAAAAGCAGTTGCACGAGAGCAAGATCGATTCCATGGAGGAGGAGCTCGGCCCGAAGCGTTAGACCTCGCACGAAACCCGACAGTCCGGAAAATCGAGGAAACACGTTTGAAATGATCTGCCTCCCGGCCGTCTCCCTGCAGGCGTGCATGCTTCGGAACCAGTCGATGCTCTCGTTTTCGACACAGTCCCTCCCTTCCAATGAGGCAGGTCAATGGTCCCGTCTGCTTTGTGAAGGGGTGAGCCCGCTGGGGGGGAGGTATTGCCTCTCACATCAGGCAGGCAACCTTCCACTTTCCGCCCGATTTTGAGAGACGCTCATGGCCAAAATTTTAGATTTTTTTAGAAAAATAAAAAAGATAGCGCATCGCGACGAGCTATCCAGCGCCAGCGCCGAAGAGCTGCGCAACGCTTTCAAGGCCCGATACCACAATTTCCAGCTGCTCTTGAGCGCCAACAACAAGACACTGGAGCTCATGTCCGAAATGGAACAGGCGCTGCACGGGAATCAGCCTTTCGGCATGTCCTTCATCAGAGCCAACTGCACCGCCATCTCCGTCAATGTCTTTCGTATCATCAAGAATCTGGATCAGCTCGCTCCCAACAAATATAAAGACCTGTACGAACGCTTTCGGATCATACAGGAGCAGATCAATTCTGTTCTTTCCAAGAAGAAGCAGACCAAGGGGGAGCACCTGATCCTTCCCTTCAGCATGGTGGACAAGAACCTGGCCGACCAGGTGGGCAGCAAGATGGCCAACGTGGGAGAAGTCAAGAACCAGCTGGAGCTGCGGGTGCCTGAGGGCTTCGTAATCACCTCCCTGGGTTATGAAAGGTTTTTCGCTCACAACGACCTCCAGTCGGAAATCGACCGGCGCCTCCAGGCGTCCGAAGTGGAGCAGCTCGACCAGTTGTATGCGCTCAGCGCCGATATCCAGCAGTTGATCATCCGTTCCACGGTGCCGGAGGACCTGGAAACAGGCATCAAGGAAGCGTACCGGGAGCTGGAGAAGGTCTCTGGAGCCGGCTGCAAGGTCTCCATGCGCAGCAGTGCGCTGGGAGAAGACGCTGCGGGGACCTCGTTCGCCGGTCAGTACCGCTCCCAGCTCAATGTCAGCGCCGACAATCTCATCGAGGCCTACAAAGAAATCGTGGCCAGCAAGTACAGTCTGCAGGCCATCAGCTACCGTTTGAACCGGGGCATCCTGGATGAGGACGTGGCCATGTGCGTGGGGTGCATGGTGATGGTGAACGCTGTGGCGGGCGGGGTGACCTATTCCAGGAACCCATTGAATATACGGGATGATTCTATCTTTATCAATTCCGTCTGGGGATTGCCCAAATCCGTGGTGGACGGGAGCGTCGCTTCAGATCTATTCGTCGTTTCACGTGAAGAGCCCCTCATCATTGTGCGGAGAGATATCAAGGTCAAGGAGCACAAGTTTGTGTGCTACCCTGAAGAGGGCGTCTGCCGCATGGACGTGACGGGCGACAGTCACAC
>DAIQOB010000121.1:0-7556 GCA_036788075.1 Syntrophobacteraceae bacterium | reverse complement strand
TCAGAAGGTTGTCAGGCGCTTTTCATGAATGACGAGAGGCTCGTAACCGAACAGCGCATTCAGGTGATGCAGGAACGCATGCTCACCCTCTTCACGCCAGGCCGCGGTGATTTCCTCGTTGACCGTCTTATAGAAAGCCAGCGCATCCTTCCAGGAAAGCGATTTCCCCTCCGGCATTCGCTGTGCCGTCGCCTGGTCGATCCAGTCCAGCCACGCCTGGCTGACACCCATGATGAAATAAGGCCAGGATTTTTGGATGGCCGGCGACCAGTTGGGATCGCTCGTATCTTCTATGTCGGGTCGCGTGATTTTCGCCGTGTCATCGTAGGAATCCCGCACCACGATGCCCGCGGTCTTCAGTACATGGAGAGACGGACTGGACTGCAGGGAGGAAAAAACCCGGTCCGCCGTTGCCGGATCAGCATAGAAGAGGAAGCTGAACTGATGACCCGATGCGTCCCGCGCGGCCCTGCGGTGAAAGCGCCACAGCTCAATTTTTTCGCCGCCAAGCATCAACGCGGGCAGCACCACTTCATGGGCGAGCAAGGGATCCACATGCCAGAGGGGCGCAGTACCTTCGGGCCAGGCCATCTGGAATCGAGCATACCACCAGCCCTTCCCGGCATCTTTTATGGCGGGAGTGGCAGAAGCAGGACCCACCGTCACCTTCTTCGCGGGCATTGAAGAGCACGCCGAAAGCACGGCGGCGACCAGCAGGACCAGCACCCATCCAAGTTGTTCCTTCTTCACCCAGAGCACCCAAGCCCTCCTTAGCTTATGGATCGGTATCATTTGCAGTTCACAGCCGCCGGGAGCCCCCCAGGTCACCGTGCAATCATCGCCCGCATCATATCGGCGGCGTTTTCCGCATGGTTGGAAATGTCGCCCAGGTCGCGGATCAGCTCCGCGAGGTGGTAGGCTGACGTGGCGTTCACGAAGGGATAGCTCAGGATGTCCGAGAGAAGCTTGCGTTCCACCTGGTCCGACTGGAATTCGTATTCCCGTATCAGGCGGATGGCCTGCTTCACCTGGTTGCGCTGATTCTCGGAAAAATTCTGAAAATAATTATCCGCAGCCTCCACCAGGGGATGAATGGATTTCAGCACATCGATGACCTTCTCGATCATCAGGAGAAGATCGTCCACCAGTTCGTCGGGAACGTCGGTCTTGCGGTAGGAAAGCCAGTGCAGAGCGTCCTGAGTCCCGTCCAGGACTTTGTCCTGCTCCCGCAGGTACCAGAGGAGCTGGAACTTGTCCACAGGGAGCAGAATGCCCCGGGGCAGGTGCCCGCGGATGTTCCGCTTGATCCCGTCCCCCTGGTCTTCGATGATGGTGATCTTGTTGTGGTAGCTCTCAAATTCCGCGCTGTTTTCATCCAGGTAGGCCAGAACCGCGAGGCGAAAAATGGGAGCCGCTTCTCGAATGAGGTTGGCGTGCTTCTTGAGCCCTTCAAAGGGGGATTGGCGGAAAAGCTGCCACAATGCCGTGCGCATAACGTCTCCTTTGCCTATAGGAAAATTGCTTCGAGAATTTTATAGATAATGATCGTCGGGAGTGCTGCCAAAGGAAGAGTGATCACCCAGTAAAGCGTGATCTTCCAAACCATTTTGAAGTCCACCGCTGACAGCCCACCCGCCAGCCCGACACCGATCACGGCGCCAACGGCGGCATGGGTGGTTGAAACGGGGAGCCCCAATTTGGAGGCGATGAGCACGGAAGTCGCCGTTCCGAAATCGACTGAAAACCCCCGGGTGTTGTTGAGCACGGTGATTTTGTGTCCGATGGTCTCGATCACCCGATATCCCCACGTGAAAACTCCTATGGCGATAAAAAGTCCTCCTCCCGCCAGGAGAAAAATGGGGACCTCCGTAGTCTGGGGGATGGCCCCCAGCTTGTAGATGGCGTAAATGCCCGCCACCGGTCCGATGGCGTTGGCCACATCGTTGGCCCCGTGAGCCAGGGATACGTAGCAGGCCGTGAAAACCTGCAAACGTCTGAAAATCTCTTCCACACCTTCTTCTTCGACTTTTCGAACCGTTTTGGCCATCCACCTTTTGGCGCCAAAGCCCAAAGTCACTGTAAAAAATACGGAAACGCCTATGCTGGTGTTGGCATCAAATCCGAGCTGGTCCCCCAGAGGCGTTTTTGTGAGGAGGGAAAGCATGACGATCAGGATGGTCGCCCCGGCAAAAAAGGGTGTCCAGCGAAGGGCTTCCACGAAGAGGCGCGGCTTCATGAGGATCTGTCTTCGGATGAAAACAAAAAAGAGATAAGCGAGCAAGCCGGCGAAGACCGGAGAAATCAGCCAGCTGAGAACGATGGGAATGATCTTCCCCCATTTGACGGCCGACATGCCGCCCGCAACCATCCCGAATCCCACGATGGCCCCCACAATGGCGTGGGTGGTGGAAACGGGGAGCTGCTTCCATGTAGCCACGAACACCCAGAAGGCAGAAGCCATCAAGGCGGCCAACAGCCCGATGCTCATGACCCGGGGATCCGTAATGTATTCCGCATTGAGGATGCCTTTGGACAGGGTGGCGGTGACATGGGACCCGATGAAAGTCGCTCCAATGAAATCCAGGATCCCTCCAATGAGGACCGCCTGTCTCAGGGTGATGGCTTTGGCTGCCACCGGCGAAGCCATGCCGTTGGCAATATCGTTGGCACCGATGTTCCATGCCATGTAAATTCCGGCCATCAACCCCAAAAAAAGTATCATTTCCGCCATGAGAGCCTCTCGAGGATGGACCGCGTCGGTCGATGACGTGCAATCACAAGGGACGCCGGCACCCGGCCAGGCAACGACCACAAGCCCTTATCTTCACCCCGGCGCAACAGACATCCATGGGCCAGGAGGTTTTTGATTCCCCCTTTGAAGGGGGAGCAAGGGGGATGTGCAGTGACGTTCACACCCCCCTGCCCCCTCTCGAGGGGGGAATCGCTCTGTCCCTTAGGATGAAAACTTTCGCCGATCTGTACTGTGCTCTTCAGATGCGAATTTCGTGTGCATTTCCGGTATGGGGCAAAGCTCCGGTTCGAACATCTCGCAGGGCGAGAGGGCCTTATGGGATGCTGTCGGGCATGGGGGTGGGGCGAATGTATTTGCCGGCGAGACAGAACCCTGCGGCAGGACTGGCCACGTTCCCGCCGCAGGGTGCCGACCTCACCCATTGAAAAATCCCTTATCTAACGCTCATTCGGGCAGCAGCTTGCTGAAAAGATGACGCACCGACTGCCATCCCATCTTGCGGCGCAGCAATCCCAACTGGTCCTGCAGGGGAATATCCTTGGGACAGACATCTTCACACCCCAACAGACCCAGGCAACCGAAAATGCCCTCCTCGTTTCCCACCACCTCGAAGTACTGGTCGCCGGTGCGCTGGTCCCGCGGGTCCATCATGAAACGAGCGATGCGGTTGAAAGCGACGGCTCCCATGAATTCGGGGCGCATGTTGGCCTTTCCGCAGGCAGCAACACAGCAGCCGCATTCCACGCAGCGCTCCAGTTCGTAGATTTCCTCGGCGAGCTGGTTTTCCATCCGTTCTTCAGGGGCCTGGGGATCGAATACTTTGTCCGTATGCACCCAGGACTGAACCTTCTCGTTCATGGCCCGAAACCAGGTGCCTGTATCCACCGACAGGTCGCCGATGAGCTTGAACACGGGTAGCGGCAGCAGCGTGATCTCCTCGGGCAGCCCTTTAGTCTTGGTGTGGCAGGCAAGATCAGGCCTTCCGTTGATGAGCATGGCGCAGGACCCGCAGATGCCCGCGCGGCACATGAAATCGAACTGGAGGCTGGGATCCTGCTCTTCACGGATGCGGTTGAGGGCGATGAAGAGAGTCATGGCGTCGGTTTCCTCCAAATGGAAGGTTTCCATATGGGGAACGGATGCAGGATCTTCGGGGTTGTATCGAAATATATTGAATTTTAAAGATCTTCCCACGTTGAGTACCTTTCCTTAGTTGGTTGCAGGTGGGGTAGGCCCACACCCCATGACGTCGGGATCTTCGCAACAGATGATCTGGCACGACCCGTAGCCTCTCTCACCGGGCGGGATTTCCCAAACCTTCGAATTGGGCTCGTAATTCAAGGTAGGAAGGGTATCCCCCTCTTTCCACGTGGCCAGAGTCCTTTTGAGCCAGTCCCTGTCATTCCGTTCCTTGAAGTCTTCGCGCGAATGGCAGCCACGGCTCTCGGTACGCTGCTCAGCCGCGTAAGCCACGCACAGAGCCAACCGGACCATCCCCTTGATGCGAAGAGCCAACGCAAGCTCCGGATTGGCCCCGATGCCGCTGGAACGCAGTCCGACCTTTTCAGAACGTTCGGCAATGGCCTGCAATTTTTCCACCGCTTTCCGCAGGTCCTCGCCATTGCGGAAAATCCCCACACCCTCCATGAGGGCGTCCTGCATGGCCACACGAACCTCGTAGACATTTTCCCTGCCGTCCCTGCCGCGGATGACGGCCTCGATGCGCTCCTGCTCCTTTTTGATGGCGTCACCGATGACTGTCGTCTTGAAGTCGACTTCATAGCCTTCCAGGAAGTCGGAGACCTTCTGCCCGACGATCCTTCCCGCCACGATGGTTTCGGCCAGGGAGTTCCCCCCCAGGCGGTTG
Organism: Syntrophobacteraceae bacterium; assembly: GCA_036788075.1. Lineage (GTDB taxonomy): Bacteria > Desulfobacterota > Syntrophobacteria > Syntrophobacterales > Syntrophobacteraceae > Desulforhabdus. Next base: position 2,937 of record DAIQOB010000121.1, on the reverse strand, counting down.
AGGCCGTGCATGTCCCAACAGGCGGCTTCGCCGGCGGAAAATAGGCCCTTCAGCCCATAAGCGGCGCCATCTTTGTCGGTGCGCACACCTCCCATGCTGTAGTGCTGGCAGGGGCGGACCGGGATCATCTGTGTGATGGGGTCCACTCCGAGGAATTCGTTGCAGATTTCCTCCACCTCGCGGAGCTTCGTCTTGATATGCTTGGCACCCAAATGGCGAATGTCGAGCCACAGGTGGTCGCCATAGGCGCTCTTCACACCGAGTCCCTTGCGGATGTGGTGCGTCATCCAGCGGGAAACCACGTCGCGGGAAGCCAGCTCCTGCTTTTCGGGCTCATAGATGTGCATGAACCGTTCGCCGTTCACGTCCTTCAGGGTGCCGCCGTCTCCGCGGCAGCCTTCCGTCACCAGGATGTTGGTGGGTACAATGCCCGTGGGGTGGAATTGTACGGCTTCGGGATTCCCAATGGGTACAATTCCGGTATTGAGAGCCAGAATGCTCCCGCTGCCGTCGCAGATAACGGCATTGGTCGTTTCGCGGTAGAGCCGCCCGTACCCGCCCGTGGCGATGAGGGTCGCTTTGGCCAGGTAAACCCGGAGCTTTCCCGTCTTGAGGCATCGCGCCACGGCGCCGATGCAGGTTTCACCATCGTGAATGAGGGCTGTGGCCTCGACCCGGTCGTGCACCCTCACACCCAGCTTCACCACCTGGTTGTCCATGGTGAACAAAAGGGTATGCCCGGTTCCATCGGAGGTGTAGCAGGTCCGCCATTTGGCGGTCCCACCGAAATCCCGGGCCGTGATGAGACCTTCCTTTTCCTTGGATTCGATCTTTTCGAATTCCTTGCCGCCCTTGAAATAGGTGCTTTTCCCGGCGACAACGCGGTTCCAGGGAATGCCCCAGTGTGCCATTTCGCGGACCGCGACGGGTGCGGTTTCGGCAAACAAGCGGGCTACTTCCTGGTCGCAGCCCCAATCCGACCCCTTGACCGTATCCGAAAAGTGAACGTTTGGACAGTCGCCTTCCCCTTTGCAACAGTTTCCCAGGGATGCCTGCATGCCCCCCTGAGCCGCGGACGAATGGGATCGCCGCGGGGGAACGATGCTCAAACAAATGGTTTCAAAGCCCCGTGTAGCCGCCTCAACAGCCACCCGCTCGCCGGCCAGGCCCGCTCCGATGCAAAGCAAATCGGTATAAAAGGTTTCCAATTTCGGCTCCTTACGCAGGGTTAATGATGAAATAAAGAGTGAACAATGTGATCAGACCGATGGTTACAAAGACCAAAGTCAATCTATTCTCGAAGCGCTTCAAACCCTTACGGTTGGAGCGGGTGATCCATCCCCACTTGACCCCGATGCGATAAAATCCGATTCCCACATGGAGCTCGATCATGGGCAGCAAAATGATGTAGAAAAGCAGCCACCAGCCCGTTTGAACCCGCGCGGCGCTCTTGGCCGCCGAGATGGGAAGGTTCGTGAGGACCGTCCACATGTGCACGCTCCCCATGATGAGGATGATCATGGCTGTGACGGCCTGGACGTTCCAGAGCCAGGTGTCGAGATGGTTGAAGCGTACGCTGTGCTCCCACATCATCTTCTGTTCTTTGGCCCTGAAAGGAATCTTTCGTGCAGCCAGGACAAAATGGACCAGGAAAATGAGAGCGATCAAAGGTCCGCCCGTCTGGGCCAGGTAGGTCTTCTCCAGAAAGTTTGCGATGGCATTCATCACCCCCGGCCCCAGGTTCACACTGGCCACCAGAATCATGTGACTCCACATGAACAGAATCAAAGCGACACCGGTGAACATCTGCAGGGTATCCAGGTAGGCATCCGTCCTGACAGGTTGTACAATTTGGGTTGCTGTTGGCTGGTTTGACATTGTTCTCCCTCTGTTCTCCGATAGATAGCTGTTATGGAGTCGGCTCGGGATCTCCGCTCCCTCTACGCCTCCAAAACCATAAGATACTTCACTCAAAATGTTAAATAGTTTTTTAAATTTCCGTGTTTACCGCTTCCTCACCTCTCAGGCGCAGCCAGTTCCTGTGGTACCGGGCCAGGCGTTCCAGATCCCTTTCCCCCAGGTTTGCCAGGCGCCTCATATCCATGTTGTCTTCCAGGTCGGCGATCTTCACCAGCCTGGCCAGGGGATGCCCTCCAGCCCTTTGGATAGATTCTTCATAAGGTTCGCCCGGCATGCGTGTCAGGCAGGCCACGGCATCCAGGATGTCTTCCGAGAATCCCTGTCTTCGAAGGTCTTCCAGGGAAAAATCCGAGTCCTCCACCACGTCGTGCAGCACGGCCACGATGCGGGAGGCGTGCGACGGCATGCGCAGCATCAATCGGAGGGGATGCAGGATATAGGGGGCTCCGGCCTTGTCCTTCCTCCCGTCATGGGCTTTCACCGCGAGCAGGATCGCCCGCTCCAGCGTGCTCATGGCTTGCACCTCCTTCAGGATCTCAAGCCCTGCCCGGAAGACATGGACTTGCGGAGCCATGCTTCCCAATGATCGATTTTGGGAAAATAAAGCACCATGAGCAGCAGGGTAAAGAGCAGCAGAACATAGAACTCACGGTAATGGCCCCCCATCAGGAAGAGGACCAGTCCGAGAATGGCGGGAATCTCGCACAGGCAGTAGGTGACGATGTGTGCAACGACCATCTTGCGGACCAAAATCTTCTTATCGTCCCCGGGGCTGCTTTTCAAAAGAGCCTTTCGAAGCACTCTGATTGCCACGAGCGCCATCAAAGCCAGCCCATAGAATATGTCCGGCAGCTGAGCGGTTCTAGGAGCGGCAAAGCCTTGAAAGGGATCGAACTGTCTCCGCATCACCTCCACAATAACGGCATACACCAGTACGGCGAGCAGCATAGCCCCGCTGATGATCCTGCTGGTTTGAAACAATTTGTTCATTTCCAGTGGCAGTTGCATTCCTCCTCC
>DAIQOB010000120.1:0-7680 GCA_036788075.1 Syntrophobacteraceae bacterium | reverse complement strand
CTTCCCTCCCCACTCCCGCTGCCTGTCCGGACGTGTCGTTTCCAGGCCCAGGCGAAGGGTCGTGAACCCGCTTTCGTACAGCAAACGACACCAATCCGGGCTGAGAGCCCGCACATGCACGGCGTTGGGTGTGTGAAACCGAAAACGGTAGCCTTCCCGGACCAGCCGTTCCAGGGCCGGCCTCACCGTTGTATCGGCCTGAAGGAGGAGCGCGTCGTCATAGAAGGCGAAGTCTACAACGCCCAACTGTTGGTGCCAATGCAGGATCTCATCGTGGATGTCGGCGGCATTTCGGCGTTCCCACCCGGGCTGCAAAATACCCGAAGCGCAATACGGGCAGCGGAAAGGGCACCCGACGCTGGTGAGGAGCGGAGCATAAGTGGGATGATCCAGCAAGTCCAGGGCGGGAAAAGGCGATGTACGGAGGTGTTCCCAACACCCGGCGTTCCTCACCCGAAACCCCGTGGCGGCTTCCAGTTTCGCGGGAAGCAGGGAAGGAGCAAGCGTCACCACCTCGTCCGCTCCACTCGTTGCGGCGGCATGCTCAGGGCAAAGGCGCGCGTAGATCCCTCCCAGCCAGATGGGCGCATCGGGAAAAACCTCCCGCAGGATGTCCACGGTTTGATGAATCCCCGGATACCAGTACGTCATGATGGACGTAACCCAGATGAGGTCCGGCCGTGGAAAGGAGCACAATGGCCTGCGAAGGCTATCGGGCTGAATGCCGAAGCGATAATAACGGCGGGGGATTTCACGGTAGGCGGGGGGCTTTTCCACCGGTGTTCGAGGGAACTTTCCCGTACCGTATTCCCGATTCGTCCCGGGAAGGATTCCCGCCCCCTGCTCGGGGAAGGGATCATGTCGCTCCACGCAATCGATGAGGGCCACCCCGCATCCCCCGTCTCTCAGGAGGGCGCCCAGGGAGAGAAGCCCCAGGGGCTTCGACCACAGGTCATGAGCGGCAAAATCCGTAATCCAGGGATTGACCAGGAGGATAAAAGGGGCTTTTGACATAATGCCTGTCAATGAGATATGAAGTGTCACGGCCCTGACGAATATTCACGGGGCCATCATTCGACGAAGGGTTCTTATACCCCTTTCGGTTTCACGGGTCAAACCGGGAACATTCTTTTGCCTGAAGGAAAGGTTACACCGTGCGAGCTGTGGTGCAGCGGGTTTTGGAAGCGACCGTCCGGGTTGGAGGAGAAGAGATCGGAAGGATCGGACAGGGCCTTCTGGTCTTTTTGGGCGTCGGCCCCGACGACGGGGAACAGGACACGCGATACCTGGCGGAAAAGATCGCTCACCTCCGGATCTTTTCCGATGAAAACGACAAGATGAATCATTCCGTCCTGGAGGTGGGTGGAGGCATTCTCGTCGTTTCCCAATTCACCCTCTGGGGAGATTGCCGCAAGGGAAGACGGCCTTCCTACGCCGGCGCCGCTCCACCGGATCTCGCCCTTGTCCTTTACGAAAAGTTCGTGGAAGAGATCCGGCGTTACCCGCTTCACGTGGCCACGGGCAAATTCCAGGAGATGATGCAGGTGAGCCTCGTCAACGACGGACCGGTCACCCTGCTCCTCGACAGCCGGAAGCAATTCTGAAGCAACAGGCCAGAAACAGCAGACACCATCCCGAAGACTTCCACCGCACACAGGGAGAACGATCATGCATCCAAGCGACATTCCAGATCTACCTGAAAAATCCGGCGAGCTTTATCCCACCGACATTGCCGTGGACGTGGAGGGGGAATGGTTCTACAGGGGCGCGAAACTGGTGAGAGAAGACATCATCGAACTGTTCCTCAATTGCGTGCGCCTCAATCCCGGCGGGCCTTCCGAAGGGAAAAGCCCCTTCTGCATTGAATGGAAGCAGAGTCTCTGCAGCCTGGACGTGGCCGATACCCCCTTCGTCATTGCCAGGGTCGACAAAATCCTTCAGAATCCTGAGGAAAGCCCGAAAGAAGAAGCCATCCTTCTGTCCCTCAAGCACCTTTCGGCGGGAGAGATCCTGGATCCCTCCACCCTCTACGTGGGGAAGGACAATGTCCTTTACTGCCGCATCCGTGGGGGAGTCTTTCCGACACGCTTTTCAAGACCTGCTTATTACCAGCTGGCTGAATGGATCGAAGAGGATTCTTCGACTGGAGGTTTTGTTCTGGAGCTCAATGGATTGCGCTACCCCGTAGCGCAGGCAGCCTGAACCGGTTGGCGCAGAAGGGGGATCGTTCTGCTTCCCCCATTCTGCGCCGGAAAAGAGGCTGCCGGATCAATCGGCCTTGAAAAATGCTTTGGGATTGGCGCCGCAGACGGGACATTTTTCAGGGGGCGCAGAGGCTACGGTGTAGCCGCAAATTTTGCACACATACCAATCCTGGACGGGAAAATTAGCAGGATCCTGGAGAGCCTTGGAGTAGAGATCCGCATGCACCTGTTCCACGGCGTTGGCATAGGTGAAGCTGATTTCCGCCGACTTGTTGCCCTCTTCCTTGGCATCGGCGATCATCTGGGGATACATGTCTTTGAATTCGTGCGTTTCCCCTGAAATCGCTTCCTGAATGTTTTCCTTCGTGCTCTTGACCGCGCCGAGGGTCCGAAGGTGCTTGTGGGCATGAATGGTTTCAGCAGCGGCCACGGCACGAAAGAGCTTGGCCACTCCCGACATGTTTTCGTCTTCAGCTCTTTCCGCAAAGGCCAGATACCTGCGGTTGGCCTGTGATTCCCCTGCAAACGCTTCCCTCAAAGCTTTTTCCGTCTTGGACATTCTATTCTCCTTTGGATTGTTTTCGGCTCAAGTGCCCTTCCCCTTTCGTGTGGGGAAAGCTCCATCGTTTGGGTATACTGAGTATACGCGCCATGTTCTTCTGCAAAATGTATCTCTGACGAGGACAGAACCCAATGAGGATGCCCCCCCGATTTGTGGTAGGCAAAAGTTAAGGAACAGGGAATCCAAAGTCAATCGATGTTTGTTCTCGAATTTCCGGTTGCTCTCCGGTGAAGAGCTCCGCCTCGCATTTCCAGCACGGGGAGGGTGCGTTTACACACCGGCTGATACTCGTGCGTAGAACGCACTCTACAGAATGCAGGTTCCTGTCCTTCATGCTCTGGCCCTTTCTCACGGGCGTTTACACTTTGATTATTGTCAAACGATGCATTAATGTACTTCGACCGGATGCAATCTTTCTATCCACAGGAGGAGGTATTATGAGCACACCTTTTAAGCCTGGTATGACCCGTGAGCTGAAAATCAAATCTTCCCCCGAGCATTCTGCACAGCGCTTTTACCCCAATCTGCCCAATGTATTTGCCACACCCGCCCTGGGAGGGCTCATGGAGCGGGTTTCGGCCGAGTTGATCGACGAGCATCTGCAGCCGGGGGAGCAGTCCGTCGGCATTTCCATGAACCTGAAGCACACGGCCGCCACACCCCTGGGGATGGAAGTGCGGGTCAAAACGGAAATCACCGCCGTGGAAGGCAGAAAGCTCACCTTCCAGCTGGAAGCCTTCGATGAAGTCGAGAAGATCGGAGAAGCCTCTCACGAACGGTTCATCATCCAGGCCGACAAATTCAACGCCCGCGTGGCCGATAAAGCCGCCAAGATGAAATAATCCACCATGCGCTGAAGGGCCCCTCTTCGGGCATATGGACTGGACGCAACTTCCACAGGAGGATCATCCCATGCCTTCCAGAGAATTATGGCCTTTTTTCCACCCGAGCAGCATCGCCGTCATTGGAGCCTCCGAAAGCCCCGACAAGCTCGGCCACGTGGTCCTGAAGAACCTCGTGGAAGGAGGATTCCCCGGGGCCCTGTACCCCATTAATCCCAAGGCCGACCGCATTCTGGGCCTGACGTGCTTCAAGAATGTCAAGGACATCCCCGACAGTGTGGACATGGCAGTGGTCATCATCCCGGCCCGCCTGGTGCCCGACGCCATCCGGGACTGCGGCGAGAAGGGTGTCAAGGGAGCTGTCATCATCACGGGAGGATTCAGCGAAGCGGGAGCCGAGGGCGATGCCCTGCAGAAAGAGCTCACCGCCGTAGGCCGGGAATGCGGTGTGAGGATCATCGGACCCAACTGCCAGGGAATCAACAACCCCTACCATCCCCTGTGTGCGTCATGGCCCCTTCTCACCCGCAAAGGCCGTGTGGCCGTCATCAGCCAGAGCGGCACCGTGGCGGCAGCCATGATGGACTGGTTTTCCCAGGAGCAGCTTGGGGTGTCCAGCTTCGTAAGCCTTGGAAACCGCGCGGATGTGGATGAAATCGATCTCATCGAGTACCTGGAAGAAGACCCCAACACGCACGTCATCGCCGTCTACCTGGAAGGAGTCAAGGACCCGGGACGGTTTCAAAACGTCCTCAGGACCTTGAAAAAGCCCCTCGTGGTGCTCAAGTCGGGACGCACTCCCGGCGGGCGTGTGGCGGCCGAATCCCACACCAAGTCCCTGGCGGGTGCCGACGCCATCTACTCCTCCCTCTTTCGCCGCCACGGGGTGCATCGAGCCGAGACGCTGGAGGAATTCTATGATTTCGCCAAGGGGCTTGCTTACCTGAAACCGCCCGAGGGCAATCGCATCCTTTTTATCACGACGTCGGGAGGCTCGGCCATCCTGGCCACCGACGCTGCCGAGCAGGAAGGGCTGCAGGTCTCGCCTCTCCCGCCGGAGCTGGCCGATGCAATCCAGGGAGTCATCCCCGCCCACGCCATTCACGCCAACCCCCTGGATCTCACGGGGGACGCCAATGCCAAGATGTTCCACGAAGTCATCCAGCGCGCCCGGCCCTACTACGATACGCTGGGAATCATCTTCGGGGACCCGATCCTCGATGCCTCCCAAGTGGTGACCGCCAACGCCAACGAGCTCATCATCTACCTGGGCGGGGCCGATGTGGAACGGGCGGAAAAACTGAAAATGCACCAGAGGGACGTCCCCGTCTTTCCCACCCCCGAACGTGCCATCCGGGCGCTCGCCCAGTTGATCCCCGCCGACAAAAAGGCCGAGGGGGCAAAGTACACCTTTCCCACCACCGCGGGCCGCTCCCAGGTGGGATTGTTCGAGAGCCTCAAATTCCTGGAGTCCAAGGGGTTTGACTGCATCGTCAGCCGGTCCGCCGACAGCTCCGGCAAAGCCGTGCACCTGGCCCACCAGCTGGGCTTTCCCGTCTCCCTCAAGATCGATTCCCCCGACATCCTGCACAAATCCGACTGCGGCGGCGTAATGCTCAACCTCCAGTCGGCCAAGGATGTGCGCTCGGCCTATACGGAAGTCATGAAGCTGGTCAAAAGCAGCCACCCCCATGCCCGCATCGACGGGGTGGTCATCAGCTCCATGGCCACCCGCGGGCTGGAATTGATCCTGGGAATGCACCGCGACCCGCAGTTCGGTCCTGTCGTCATTTTCGGCTTGGGAGGCATCACGGTGGAGCTCTTCCGGGACGTTTCCCTGCGCATGCTGCCCATCGACCGGGCGGAAGCTCTGCAGATGATCGGAGAGATCAAGGCGGCCGCGCTCCTCAAGGGATACCGCGGGCAGCAGAAAATCGATGTGGAAGCCATCGCCGACGGGCTCCTCAAGCTGGCCCAGATTGCCGAGGAGCACGAAGACATCGTGGAAATCGACCTCAACCCCATCTTCGCCTATTCCGAAGGGATCGTGGTGGTGGACGCCCGCATCATCAAGGCGTGATGCTGCGCCGACAGCCCACCGTGTAATGGATGTCAACGACGCCCGCTGATGCGGTCGAGTTTTTGAAGGTCCTCCCGGGCCAACGGCTCGGGAGGACTTTGCTGCATCAGGTGAGCATAAAAGAGCGTGTGAGCGGCGTGCTCCAGCTTTTCCAGGCGGGCACAGGCTTCCCCCAGGTCCCGCCCCACCGTCAGGGAACCGTGCCGCGCCAGCAGAACGGCCTGCGCGTCCTCCACGAACGGCGCGATGGAATCGGGAACTTCCCGGGTGCAGGGCGTCGCATAGGGAGCCGTGGGCACGGGGCCGAATCCCATCCACACCTCGGGCAGGGCGTCGGCCGGAAAGGGTATTCCCGCCAGCGTCATGGCCGTCAGCATGGGGGGATGCGCATGCACGACGGCCTGCACGTCCGGGCGCTTCTCGTAGACGAGGAGGTGCAGGCGGATTTCGCTGGAGGGCCGTCCGGCTCCGGCGAGCACCTCACCCCGGTCATCCACCAGGAGCAGGTCCAGGGGCTGAAGATCCCCTTTGGCGCGCCCGCTGGGGGTGATGAGCAGGCGACCCTGTCCTACCCTGCAGCTCACATTGCCGTCAGCCGCCGCCACCAGACCCTTTTGTTCCAACCTCCTGCAAACGGTGATCAATTGGCATCGCAGCCGATTTTCTTCTTTCATCTTTTTCCCTCTTTCCTCCCTGCCCACACATGCCCATGAAAGGCGTGAGCGTCATCTTTTTGCCTTGTGTTTCCGGGAAGTGAACCTCTATACTTGCGACACAGTGTTTAGCACAGGGGCGGGAAAAATCCCACCATGCAAGCCGGTCGGGGGGAGGGGATCCGGTCCCTTAGACTCGATGAGCTTCAGAGCTTTCGATTTTATGAACCCGCTTTCCTTGGATGACTCTGCTTTCTTTGTAGGAGCGGCATCCTGCCGCGACAGCGTGCACATCGCGGCAGGATGCCGCTCCTACAAAAATGAACAATATGAATCCTTGGCGGGTCGAACCAGTCAACGGCGTTATTCCTGCAGGCCTGGAGGATTCCACAGGCTTTTTTCAATGACACGATACGAAGGAAAACCGGTTTCATGATCAAATGGTTCAAACGCAAAAGCAAACAAGAAGAAGCCCTCCCGGAGCCCGACCGGGAAGCCGGGAAGGAAGAGGCAGAGGATCGCGGGCCCCTGGACAGCGGCCTGGACCTCCAGGGGGGAGCGGAAGAGTCATCCCCCGCTGCTCCGCCCCCATCGCCTCTCCCCGATGAGAAACTCGAGGAGGGCCCGAGTTCAGTAGCCGAAGAATCCTCTCCCCCGGAGAATGCGACACTGGAAGCCCCATGCGCATCCCCCGACCTCTCCGAGCCCACCGAGACGCCTCTCGATGAACATGAAGCCGCGGAGGAAGCATTCCCGGCCGATGAGGAAGAAGAGCCTGAACGGCAAAAGCGCCGCTACTTCGCCAAGCTCCGAGAGCGCCTCCACAAAACGCGTGAACAGCTTTCCAAGCGCATGGACCGGCTGGTCCTCGGCAAAAAGACCATCGACCTGGATCTCCTGGACGAACTGGAGGAGATCCTCATCACGTCGGATTTGGGCGTGCGCACGACTCAAATGCTCCTGCAGAAAGTGACGGACAAGGTCAAGCGCAAGGAGCTGAAAGATCCCCAGATGCTGCAGGAGCAGCTGCGGGCCGAAATCGGCGGCATGCTCTCCCAGTCCATGACGCCCCTGGATTACAGGGCCGACCACCCCCTGGTGATCATGGTCATCGGTGTCAACGGCGTGGGCAAGACCACCACCATCGGAAAGCTGGCGCACCAGCTCAAGCGGGAAGGGCTGAAGGTCATGCTGGTGGCGGGAGACACCTTCCGAGCCGCCGCCGCCGAACAGCTGACCCTCTGGGGAGAACGGGTGGGAGTGCCCGTCGTGCGCCAGAAGAGCGGATCCGATCCCTCGGCCGTGGCTTTCGACGCCATGGACGCCGCCGTGTCCCGGG
>DAIQOB010000119.1:0-7749 GCA_036788075.1 Syntrophobacteraceae bacterium | reverse complement strand
TCTGACGATTCCGCGGCTCCATCCGAGCCTGCATTGCGGAGGTCTCCAGAGGCAGGAGAAAGCGGCGAGACAGAGGTTGACTCCAGTGCCGGCGGCGAACCGCCTCATACTTCGGAGAAATAAACCCATGAGCGTCTTTCCTCGCAGGCATTACACACTTCAAATGCAATCGGGGGCTCTGGAAGTGGGGCGCCGCACGCTGGTCATGGGAATCCTCAATGTGACCCCGGATTCGTTTTCCGACGGAGGCAGGTACCACAGCCGCCAGGCAGCCGTGCAGCAGGCACTCGACCTCATCGTGGCAGGGGCCGACATCCTCGACATCGGGGGGGAGTCCACGCGGCCCAATTCCGATCCTGTCGCTCCGGATGAGCAGTTGGAACGTGTCCTTCCAGTGATCGAGGCTGTTCGCGAAAGCAGCGATGTTCCCATCTCCATCGACACCACCTCCGGAGAAGTGGCCCGCAAGGCCCTCGAAGCGGGGGCCAACATCATCAACGATGTCAGCTCCCTGCAGTTCGATGAGGATATGGCCGGAGTTGCGGCCGATTCCGGCGTACCCCTCATCCTCATGCATATGCAGGGCAAGCCCAAGACCATGCAGGTCTCTCCGACTTATGCCTCTCTTTTCTCGGAAGTCATTGCATTCCTCGAGGAGCGCATCGCCTTTGCAACCCGCAACGGCATTCAGCGCTCCCAGATCATCGTCGACCCCGGGATCGGCTTTGGAAAAAACATCAATCACAACCTTCTGCTCATCCGGGATTTGGAACTGCTTCGCTGCCTTGACCGTCCCATTCTTCTGGCTGCATCCCGCAAACGGTTTATCGGAACGATCCTGGACCGTTCGGAAGAGGACCGGGAGGTAGGCACAGCTGTCGTCAACAGTTTTGGGATTGCCGCAGGAGCTCACATCATTCGTGCCCATGACGTGGAAATCCACAAGCAGGTAGCCGTCATGAGTGACGCCCTTCGAGAGGCTGTCTGACGGCATTTTCTTCGGCTGTACAGGTGATAGTCCCGGCTCCATTCAGGAGGAGAATCAGGAAGTCAAAGATTCCCTGATTCACGCTGTGGATCTGTAGGACGGGTTTTTATCTATCGTTTTTGAGGAGCATATAGATGGGGAAGCTTTTTGGGACGGACGGCATCAGGGGTGTGGCAAACGAATGGCCCATGACGACAGATCTCGCCATGAAGGTCGGTTTCAGCACGGCTCATGTATTCAAGAGCACCCGAAAGCGTCCCAAGATCATTATTGGCAAAGACACGCGTCTTTCGGGCTACATGATTGAAAACGCCATAACGGCAGGCATTTGTTCCATGGGGGTGGATGTGCTTTTGGTGGGGCCCCTCCCGACCCCCGGAATCGCCTTCATCACCACCAGCATGCGGGCGGATGCCGGTATCGTCATTTCCGCTTCCCACAATCCATTCGAATACAACGGCATTAAAATTTTCGCTGCCGATGGTTTTAAACTCCCCGACGAAACGGAAAGCCACATCGAGGAATTGATCCTGACTGGAGAAATAGAACGACTTCCCCGTCCCTCAGCATCGGAAATCGGCCGAGCCCGAAGGATCGATGACGCACAGGGACGCTACATCGTTTACCTCAAATCCACCTTTCCCAGAGATCTCTCCATGGATGGGTTGAAACTGGTCATTGACTGCGCCCATGGAGCTTCGTACCGCGTCGCCCCTACGGTGTTCGAGGAACTGGGGGCGGAAGTGATCGTCGTGGGAAGCAATCCCAACGGCGTGAACATCAATCAGGACAGGGGCTCTCTGCATCCGGAGTACATGGCGGCTCTCGTTCGTGAGCATGGAGCCAACGCCGGACTTGCCTTCGATGGAGATGCAGACCGGGTCATCGTAGCCGATGAAAAAGGCGAAATCCTGGACGGGGATCAGCTCATGGCCATTTGCGCCAGCCATTATCTGAAAACGGATGCCCTCAAGGGAAAGACTCTGGTGGCGACCGTCATGAGCAACCTGGGGCTGGAGGTGGCCCTGCGCCGCCAGGGTGGGTGTCTCCTCAGAACGCCGGTGGGCGATCGGTATGTTGTAGAGCGCATGAGGCAGCTCGATTGCAATTTGGGTGGAGAGCAATCGGGGCACCTGGTTTTTCTCGACTGCAGTACGACAGGTGACGGCATTCTCTCGGCGCTCCAGATCCTGGCGGTCATGCTCCGCGAACAACGTCCCCTTTCGGAGCTCAAAGGGGTTATGCAGCGTTATCCCCAAACCCTTGTCAATGTCTCTGTCAGCCGAAGACGGTCCATGGAGGAAATCCCCGAACTGATGCGTCTGCAGGAAGGATTGGAGCAGCGCCTGGGCGAGGAAGGACGATTGGTGATTCGCCCTTCGGGTACGGAGCCCGTGATTCGCATCATGGTGGAAGGGTCCGATTCCAAGCTCATACGGGAAATTGCCGAGGAGATGGCCGAGAGCATAAAAAAGCACATGAGCGACGATCCACTTTAAGCCGGCACGCAGTATCAGCCCCCTGAAATCTACAGTGAGGAAAAACGCATGCTTCTGGCCATGGACATCGGCAACACCAACACGGTTTTGGGACTTTTCAAGGATGATCAGCTCATCGACGAGTGGCGAATCCGAACGGATGTCAACACAACGGTGGATGAATACGGCATCGCCATCCGCAGTCTCTTTTCAGCCCATGCACATCCCATCGAACAGGTTCGCCATGTGATCATCTCCTGCGTCGTCCCGCCGGTGCTCAATGCTCTAGAACGTTTTTGCAGCAAGTACTTCAACATTGCCCCCATCATCGTGGGGCCGGGAATTCGCACGGGAATGCCCATATTTTACGACAACCCCAAGGAAGTCGGCGCCGACCGCATCGTCAATGCGATTGCGGCCTATGAGCTCTACAAGAAAGCACTCATTGTCGTAGACTTCGGGACGGCCACGACCTTTGACTACGTTTCGGATCGCGGGGAATACATGGGGGGAGTCATCAGTCCGGGGATCATGATCTCGTGCGAAGCCCTTTTTTACAAAACCTCCAAGCTGCCCCGCGTGGAAATATTCGCCAGGCCGCGCTCCGTGTTGGGGAAGACAACCATCACCTCCATGAATGCGGGAATTGTTTACGGATATGCAGGCCTCGTAGAGGGCATCATCAACAGGATGAAGCGCGAAGTCAATGCCGACATCAAAGTGGTGGCCACGGGAGGATTGGCCCTGCTGATCGCCAGCGAATGCCCTGCCATTGACGAAGTGGATGATCATCTGACTCTGAGGGGCCTCCGGATCATTTTCGAACGGAACCGCAAGGACCAATGATTTTCCCTCCCCTCGAACCCGGTGATCACATCGCCCTGGTGGCGCCTTCGAGCCCCTTTGACACAGACAAATTCCATCGGGCATGCCGTTTGTTAGAGGAATCAGGCTTTCACGTCATCCCTGGGAAGCACGTCCACCAAAAGCGCGGCTATCTCGTGGGGACTGAGGCGGACCGTGCGGAGGACCTCATACGAGCCGTCACCGATCCGACCGTATCCGCCATCATCAGCATCCGTGGAGGATACGGGAGTGGCCGGTTGCTTCCCTGGCTGCCCTTTTCGACCCTCAAGAAATTCCCTAAAATATTTCTGGGCCACAGCGATATCACTTTCCTCCACCTGGCCTTTCAGTCCCAAATGCAGTGGGTGACCTTCCATGGCCCCAATCTCGTGGATCTCGACACGGTACCGGATCGTTGGGAGAATGTTCTGCAGTCCCTCACTGGAGAAAATGATTTTTCATGGGACCTCGGCCAATTCCAAGTCCTCCGATGGGGCCGCGCCACGGGCCCCCTCATGGGGGGAAACCTCACGTGCCTCACCCATCTCCTCGGCACCCCCTATTTGCCCGACCTGACGGGAGCTTTGCTCCTCGTGGAAGACTGCAATGAAGCCCTTTATCGCCTGGACCGTCTCCTGCTTCACCTGAAACTGGCTGGAATCCTGGAGCGTCTGGGAGGATTGATTCTCGGACGTTTCCAGGGATGCGGCGATTGCGGCAAGATTTGGGAAATGGTCATGGAAGCCACGAAACCCTTCGGGTTTCCTGTCATCGCGGATCTCCCTTTCGGACACACTCTGGAAAACCAGGTGATTCCTTTCGGCCTGCCTTTCACCCTCGACACACACTCCGGCTCGTTCCAACCGCTGCGACATCCCTTTTCCACCGCATTGCCCAAAAACAAACCTGCGGTGGAGTATTGAGGGAAAGTCGGCCATGAAAGAACAGCTCCTTCCCCTGGACAGCTTGCGGATCAGGCACACAGCTCTGGACCGTCTTTTCAACGAGGCCCTGAGCCGGCGCGTCTTCTCGGCAGCGAGCCTCCTCATTGGAGCACCTGACGCCATCCTTTATGAAAAAACATGGGGTTATACGCAGTGGGGAGGCTCTCTTGTAGATTTTCAGACCCAATTCGATCTTGCCTCCCTGACCAAGCCTCTCTGCACAACGGCTCTCTCCATGACGGCAATTCATGGGAACAAGGTCGATTTGGACGATACACTGACCCGGTTTCTTCCTTCGGCCGGACTGTCTCCCGAAAAGCGACGCATCACCCTGAGACACATCCTGAGCCATTCTTCCGGCTTCCCAGCTTATATCCCTTTCTTCAGGGACCTCATTACCCTTCCCTCCCGCGAAAGGTCTGCGGCACTCCGAGCCAGGATACTGAGCACCCCTCTCCAGTCGGCGCCAGGAAAGACGTCCTGCTACAGTGACTTGGGCTTCATCCTCCTGGGGATGGTTCTGGAGGAAATATTCGACGCCCCCCTCCTGGAACTGTATTCCCGGTGGAACGAGGCGATGGCCCAGACTTCCGCGCACCACCCCCTTCCCGGCTTCGCCCCGTCGGGGTTCCCTCATTTTTGGCCGTTGACAGTTTCGGCGGACCCCATGTCCCGTCCAAAAGCCTCTTGTCACTCAGGGACTTGGAACGACGATAGAGAGGCAGCGTCATCCTATCTCTCCACTCAAAGAAAGCCCACAGAGGGCCAGGATCTCACAGCATTTGCAGCGACAGAATACTGCCCCTGGCGAAAGCGGCTCCTGCGTGGTGAGGTCCACGATGAAAATGCTTATACGCTGGGGGGGATTGCAGGCCATGCGGGGCTTTTTGGAACAGCCCGCCAGGTTTTTCATCAGCTCTCCCTCCTTTGGAGGATCTATCTTGGAAGGATCTCCGCCGGTCCCTGCTCCCGGGAGACTGTCCAAACCTATTGGACTCGTTCCGACACGCCTTCCCACGGCACCTGGGCACTGGGCTTCGATACTCCCAATGCTGTACACTCCAGCGCAGGAGATTTCTTTTCAGCCGGGAGCGTCGGCCACTTGGGCTTCACAGGGACATCCTTCTGGCTGGATCTCGAGAAGGAGATTGTCGTGATCCTTCTCACCAATCGCGTCTACCCCAGTCGGCAAAATGACAGACTGAGGGTTTTTCGTCCGTTGCTTCACAACCTGATCATGGAATCCACCAATGGAAAATGACAAAGTCAAAACGGTTTATATGATGGGTATCGGCGGCATCGCCATGGGCACGCTGGCCACTATGTTGAAAGAAAAGGGTTATTTTGTCGTGGGTTCGGATGTGAACCTCTACCCTCCCATGAGCGATCACCTGGAAGCCCTGAAAATTCCCGTCTTTCAGGGCTATGACAGCGCCAATCTCTCGACGTATCCAGTGGATCTGGTGATCATAGGCAATGTCATTCGAAGGGAAAACCCCGAAGCACAGAAAGTCCTCGAGGGCAGTATTCCCTACCTTTCCATGCCCGAGGCTATTGAGCAGTTTTTCCTCACCAGGCACCGAAGCGTCGTGGTCGCCGGCACGCATGGCAAAAGCACCACCTCTTCACTCCTGGCCTGGGTGTTCAGTCATGCAGGGCTGGACCCATCTGCCTTCATCGGGGCCTTTCTCAACAACTGGCAGCGCAGCTACAGAGTCGGGGAGGGCCGCTACATGGTCTTGGAGGGGGATGAATATGACACAGCCTTCTTCGACAAGGGATCCAAGTTCCTCCATTACCGACCGCATATGGGAATCATCACCAGCATCGAGTACGATCATGCAGATATCTTTCCCTCTTTCGATTCGGTAGTAAACGCATTCCAGCGTTTTACCGGGCTGATTCAGCCGGAAGATTTTCTCATCGTCAATGCAGATGATCCGCACTGCATGAATGTGGCACTCCAATGCCGGGGAAAGGTCATTTCATATGGAATGAGTGAAGCAGCCGATTGGCGCATCCTCCAGGTCGAATTTGGCCCCCAAGAGGTGGCTTTCACCTGCCGGTCTCCACATTCGAACCACCCGCACCGGATGGTTTCGAAGCTGCCCGGACGACACAACCTGAGCAATATCCTCGCCGTCATGGCGGCATCCGACCTTGCCGGCCTGACAATGGAACAGGTGCAGGAGGCTCTCCTGACATTTCGGGGAGTCAAGAGACGTCAGGACATCCTGGGAGAAGTGAAGGGAATTCTGGTCATGGACGATTTCGCCCATCATCCGACGGCTGTCAGAGAGACCCTGGAGGCATTGAAGCTCTTTTATCCCGGCCGACGCCTTATCGCCGCTTTCGAGCCCAGAACCAACACGAGTCGGCGATCGGTTTTTCACGACGCCTACACGGAGGCATTCGATGCGGCCGATTGCATCTGCATCAAGCAGCCACCCGGCCTGGAGGCGATTTCCCAAGAAAAACGGCTCGACGCCAGGGGATTGGCCGGGGATATTCTCCGGAGAGGGAAAGAAACCATTTTCTTTGAAGCAACGGAGGAACTTGTTGCGTTTCTTACCCTCTACTGCCGCTCCGGGGATTTAGTGGTGTGCATGAGCAATGGAAGTTTTGACGGTCTGCCCACAAGGCTTCTGGAACGTTTGACCGTACAGGAAAAGTAGAAACCATGCCGCGCATCTTGTTGCACACATGTTGTGCACCCTGTTCCATTTATCCCTTGCAGCAACTCCGCCGCCAGGATTGGGCCGTGCATGCGTTTTTTTACAACCCCAACATTCATCCTTACCAGGAATTCGAGAGAAGGCTCATTACCCTGGAGACCTACGCACAGAGCGTGCAAATGCAGGTCATTGTCCGTCAGGATTACGACCTGGAAGGATTTCTGCGAGCGGTTGTCTTCAGGGAGCAACAGCGTTGTATCTACTGTTATTCAGTTCGCTTGGAATCGGCTGCCCGCCTGGCCAAAAAGAGCGGCTTCGATGCCTTCACGACAACGCTTCTCTACAGCCGCAGACAAAAGCATGAGCTGATCCGTTCCATTGCAGAGCAGGCTTCACGCACATGCGGGATTCCGTTTTACTACGAGGATTTTCGGGAGGGATGGCGGGAAGGACAGGAAAAGGCTCAATCCCTGGGAATCTATCGGCAGCAGTACTGCGGATGTGTCTACAGTGAAAAGGAACGCTTTTATAAAGCGAAATGATTTTCGGGCTTGAATCAGGCGAGTCCTGAAGAGGCAATCCCGACTTCACGCCTCGCCTGATCCCTCGGTATTACACTCCAAAATTATGTAATATTCCTGGAGCTTCAGACTTCTTTTACTTCTTCGACCATCTGAATGGCTTTGGTGGGGCACTCTTCGGCGCAGATGCCGCACCCTTTGCAGTAATCCAGGTCAATATCCACCGGAATAGAGCGTTTGACGACTCCCTCGGGACAATACAGCCAGCAGATAAAACATGAGGGGCGTTGGTTCTTG
>DAIQOB010000118.1:0-7798 GCA_036788075.1 Syntrophobacteraceae bacterium | reverse complement strand
CCGCTTCCGTCCCGTGCACCGCATCCACGCCGCGTGTGCCCGTCGTTTCCCCGGCCAGTGCGAGAATTTCCGAAGCGTTGCCCCGCACGACGGTGATGGGAAGCTCCTCCAGCAGGCGACGCGCCGTCTCCGTCCTGAAACGGGTGGCTCCCGCGCCCACCGGGTCCAGGACAATGGGAATGGACCGCTTTTGGGCCGCTCGCGCCGCAAGGAACATGGAATCCACCCAGGGGGTGGAAAGAGTCCCGATGTTGATGACCAGGGCTCCCGCAAGTGAAGCCATTTCTTCGACCTCCTCCGAGGCATGCGCCATGACGGGTGACGCCCCCAGAGACAGCAGGGCGTTGGCCGTAAAGTTCATGACCACGAAATTGGTGATGTTGTGCACCAGGGGTCGTTTTTGGCGAAGGGTGTCCAGCATTCTGGAGATCATGCGATCGATCATATCATTTCCTTCTTTAAAGGGAACGCTGAAGACATTGGAAAGGGAACGCAGAAGACGCAGGCTTGCGCGCGCTGACTTTCGCAGAAACTGTTTTGATGGTTTCTGTTTTATCAGCGTTTGTCAGCGGAGCTCAGCGTCCTCTGCGTCCCAAAAATCAATGGAGATCCTCACTCACCGCCATGAAGCCGACCAAGCCGGCGAAGGGCCGATTCCATGCGCTTCAAAGCTTCCAGGAGCAGCGAGCGGGGACAGCCGAAGTTCAACCGCACAAAACCGGGGCCCCCAAATTCCACCCCGTTGGAAAGTCCCACGCCCGCATCTTCAAAAAACCGCGCCGGGTGTTCGATCCCTGCCTCCCGCGCGTCGATCCAGGCGAGGTAGGTGGCTTCGACGGGGCTCATGGAAAGCCCCGGCATGGAATCCACCGCCTTCTGAACGATATTTCGATTTCCCCGGAGATAGTCGAGAAGTTCCATGCGCCACTGACCTCCCTCCCGGTATGCTGCCAGGGCTGCGGTAAAGCCCAGTGTGCTCACGTGAGGAACGATGCCCGCCATGGCCTGGAGAAAACGCCTTTTCAGGCCCGCATCGGGGATGACGGCGAAAGAGCAGCCCAAACCGGGAATGTTGTAGGGTTTGCTCGGAGCCATGAGGGTGATGGTGCGCCGGGCGACCTGGTAATCCAGGGTGGCAATGGGGATATGGCGCTTGTCTTCGTCCAGGATCAGGCCGCAGTGGATTTCGTCGGAGCAAAGGATGAGGTCGTGCTTTTCGCAAAGGGCTGCGAGGTTCGAAAGCTCTTCCCGATTGAAGACGCGGCCCACGGGATTGTGGGGGTTGCAGAGCAGCAGGAGCCGGGTGCGGGGTGTCAGGGATCGTTCCAGCCGATCGAAGTCGACCGTCCAGGTTTTGTCCTCCTGTGCCAGGGGAACGGCCACCAGGTTGCGCCGGGATAAACCGGGGGCCGAAAGAAATGGGGGATAGACCGGTGTCAGGGTGGCTACCTCGTCGCCGTCCTCGCCGGCTGCGCGGCAGGCGACATTGAGCCCGGTCACCAGCCCCGGCAGCCAGACAATCCATTCCCCTCTCACTTCCCAGCCAAATTCTTCCCAAAGAGTGGACTGAACGACCTGGACCAGTTCCTGGGGCACGAGAGTATAGCCGAAAACCCCGTGATCGATGCGCCGGTGAAGGGCTTCCAGGACAGCGGGCGGGGAGCGGAAATCCATGTCCGCCACCCAGAGGGGGAGAACGTCCCGGCCGCTGTATCGGTCCCATTTTAAGCTGGCCGTGTTCCGGCGGTCGATCAACATGTCAAAATCGAAAGAAATGATACACCTCCCAGTCTTTGTGGTAATAAGGAGCCTCGACCGAATGCCGCTCGCACTATAAACAAAGTGACTGCCAGGAGCAACCGCCGGAAGGCTGGATGACGGGATGGAGGCGCATGAGCTACAAATTCAATCGCGGATGCTGGGTGGAATCCTGGGAAGAGACCCGGCTGAGAGCAGCGTTGCATGAAAACGCCGAGACGCGGGAGGTGAGCATCCGGGGGAAGCGCACGGGCGGCCGTCCGGAGTCGCCGATGCTGTCCATCGAGGACAAAATCCAAATGGCCAGGGCGCTTTACGTCCAATGGGGACGAGCTCTCCTGGAGGACGCCGGCATCAGAGGACTCCTCCAGCGCCTGGAGCGCGACATGGCCTTCTCCCACGAAACCATGCACCTCCTGGGGATCGACAGCGCCTGTGCGCGATGCGATGCCACGGCCCCGGAGGGGAGTTGCTGCAGCCGCGGCCTGGAGAACAAGTACGACGTGGTCCTTTTGCTGCTCAATCTGCTGATGGGTGTCGGCCTGGACGGCGGCCGGTCCAGGGAAGACAGCTGCTTCTTCCTCGGGCCCCGGGGGTGCCGCCTGCGCGTCCGCAGCCTCCTCTGCATCGAATATCTTTGCCCGGAGCTGGAAGAGGCACTGGGGTGGGAAGGCCTCCTCCGCATTCAGGGGGCGACGGGCGGGGAGCTAGAATCCTCATTTTTCCTCTGCGACGCCGTCAAGAAACGAATCGCCTCCGCGTGAAACCGCCTGATTTTATGGATTCGCGTATCTGGCCAGAGCCTCTCTCAGATTGCCGGCAATAGGGGGCGCGACGATCTCCCTGCTCGTCAGGATTTGCATGGGGGGCAGGCCGGCCATGTTGTAAAAGGCGGAATTGGATTTATCGTCCACCTGTAGAGAGCTCCCTTCCAGCGAGACCCCGGCAAAGAGGCCCCGGCTGCGGGAATAGGAGAGAATTTCGGCTTTGAGTTGCAGGTCGGTGCTCGCTTCCGCGCGGCGTCCCACGGGCCCTGCAGCCACTGCAGCGTCCGCCCCCAGGGTGAACTTCCCGCTCGTGATGGAATCCAGGCTCCGAACCGTCCTGAAGATGAGCACCACGTCGGTCGACTGTGCGCCGATCTGGAACCCGAGGCTCCCTCCCATGATTGTGAAGAAAGCCGGGTTGCTCCAGTTGCGTTTTTCGTCCCGCACCGAGAGCACCCCAACGCCGTAGCGTCCCCCCACAATGAAGCCGGCTTTGAGCAGACCGGGAAAGATGGCGATTCCATAGGCTTCGCTGAGGAGGGACGGAGGGATGGAGGTTTCGGGTATGGCCATGATTTCGTCCAGGACCTCGATGGCCGACTGGACCTTCATCACCTCTTCGCCGCCTGCCTGAGGGGAGGGCAGGGGGGAAAGCATGAGGAACAGCACAACGAGAGAAAAGATCGCGTAAAGTTTTTTCATGTCCAACGTATCCTTGGTGCAAGAGGTTTCAGGCGAAACTTGAGGAACGAAATCCTCATGGCGAGTCCGGTGCAGCTCCTTTTTTGGATCATCGGTCGCTCGTGGGGAACATGTCCTGATCTTTCTTTCTTCCGCTGTCCGGGACCAATTGCCTGGAGTTCTTCTTCAAGATCCCCTGAAGGCGCGGCAGTGTATCCACGACGACGACAATGGTATCGTAGTCTGCCCACTGGTAGAGTTGCTCGGCTTTGCCCAGGGGCAGATTGATGCATCCATGTGAGCAGTTTCCGCCGGTGATGTCTCCCAGGTGGATCCACACATGGTCGTAAATCCTGAGGGCCCAGGGCATGGGAGCCGGCTCTCCGTAGGCGTTGGGGTAGCTTTTGGAAACATGGTCGGCGTCTTTGGTGAGAACCTTGTAGAATCCTTCCTCCGTCCAGCCTTCCTCCCGGCCGATGCAGACGAAAGTGTCCCCTTTCATCCGGCCGTATTCGTACCAGGCGAGGTAGGGCGTGTCCTTCGTGATGAGGATGAACTTCTGCACTTGAGTGAGATCGGGAATATAGCGGGGCAATGGGGACCAGTTCTTGTATGCACTGAAATTGTTTGGAACCTTCAGGGGGCGTCGGTTGGCCACATCTTCCCGGACGTAGTAGCGCGCTCGTGCATTGAGATTGGCCAGAATGTCGTAGGCTCTTACCGTGGTCAGCTCTGGGTCTTTTTTGCTGAGGCCGATCAATTCCTTTTCCGTGATGGCCCGATAGGTCCATGCGCGGCTCGCCGGGGCGGGTCTGGACTCCTTTTGGAGATGTTTGAGACTCCCATCGGTAGAAGGCGAAGGCGAAGATGGAGGCGCGGGAGGGGGAGGGTAGTATTCCGCCGGGTAGGGCTGAATGTACGCTCGCGGCGCACACCCCCCCAGGACAAGCAAAATGATGCACAGCTTCACCCACCGGCCCCATGGCAATACCGGCATTGCTGACTCCTTTCTTGATGGCCTTATTCTATTGAATCGGTGCAGTGGAAAAAGGGAGGCCCTGTCCCTGAATCACCCTGCCGATTCCGTGAGGAGGGGAACGCGCTTCCTGGATCACGCCGCTATCATACGATGGAAGAAGAGTTACTGACCAGAGGAAACTGAAACATGTCGTTTCAAGCCTTCATACCTTTATCTGAAAAGTTACGGGGGGTGGAGCGATTTGCTGGTGCCATGCTCGCATGGGGAGAGTATAGTAACGGCCTTTTTTGCGTGTTGATTTCGCGTGAGCGTCCAGCTGTCATTAGCTGTCAGCCATAACAGACACTGATGCTGAGTGTGGTGGATGCCGATTTATTCCCTGTTGGCTTAACGGATGCCTTTTTTACCAACAATGGCGCGGGAGTAAGGAGCAGGGGAGGATTTCTTCCCGTCCATGCATCTGCGCCATGTCTCTGAGAGTTGAGGATCGCTTCGGTTTATGGCTTTGAGCTCTCCCGTGTTTCTGTTCCTGTTCCTTCCGGTTTTGCTGGTCCTCCACGCCGTCATGCCGGGGCGGGGGAAGAACAGTCTGCTCCTCTGCGCAAGTGCTTTCTTTTATGCCTGGGGTGATGCCCATTCTCTGCCGGTGTTGGGCCTTTCCATCTTTGGCAACTACCTGTTTGGCCTGCTCCTGGGAAGGCTCACTGCACCGGCAAAGAGAAAGGCCCTTCTTGCGGGGGCGGTTTGCACCAACCTTTTGCTCTTGGTGTACTATAAGTACCTCCTGTTCATCGTTTCCAATCTGGCTGCCCTGCACCTGGTTTTGGCTCAAAATCTTGATTTTTCTCACTGGCACCTGCCTCTCGGCCTTTCCTTTTTCACCTTTGGAGCCGTCTCCTACCTGGTCGATCTTTACAGAAATAAGAACACCCCCGAAAGAAGTCTGGTGGATCTGGCCCTATACGTGGCGCTTTTTCCCAAAATCGTTGCCGGTCCCATTGTTCGCTATACAGAATTGGCTCAGGAACTGAAGTCAAGGCGCATCACCTTCGAGAACTTCGGCCATGGGGCCCAGCGGTTCGTCATCGGACTGGGAAAAAAGGTCCTCATCGCCAACCCCGTAGCCGCCATGGCTGACGAGATCTTCCAGGCCCAGGGGACTCTCGATATGCCCACGGCCTGGTTGGGGATTTTGTGTTATACGCTGCAAATCTATTTTGATTTTTCAGGCTATTCGGACATGGCCATCGGCCTGGCGCGGATGTTCGGGTTCACCTTTGGCGAGAACTTCAATTATCCGTATATCTCTCAGTCCATCCAGGAATTCTGGCGCCGATGGCACATTTCCCTCTCCCTCTGGTTTCGGGACTACCTCTACATTCCCCTGGGGGGGAACCGTGGCTCTCAGGCGAAGACCTATTTCAACCTGGTGGTAGTGTTCTTTCTCTGCGGGCTGTGGCATGGGGCGGGCTGGAATTTCATTGTCTGGGGGCTCTACCATGGAGCCTTTCTGGCCTTGGAACGAGCCGGGCTGGGGAGAGTGCTGGAAGGGCTCTGGAGGCCCGTCAGGCATTTTTACGCGGTCCTGGTGGTGATGGTGGGGTGGGTCTTTTTCCGTTCGGACAACCTGGGCCAGGCTTTGCAATACATACAGGCGCTTTTTTCTTTTACCTGGGAGGGGTTTGACTATTTTTACATGACATTTTTCAGCCGGCAGCTCTTTGGGACGCTTTGCCTGGGTGTGGTGGGCTCCCTGCCCGTCCCCCGGACCCTGAGGTTACTCCATGAGCAGCTGCAGGGGCGGGAAGGAGGGTGGTTGCTCCAAGGGTACGGGGTCCCTGCCGCCCTCGCCCTGGTGGTCCTCCTGCTGCTGGTCTTCGTGGCTTCCGCCATGCAGATGGCCATCAGCACCTACAGTCCCTTCATCTACACGAAATTCTGATGCGTCGAGAATTTATGAACTTTACCAGGTTGTCGTCCATTCTGCCGGGTGCGGCCTTTCTCGTTCTGCTTTTCACCCCTCTGGTTTTGGACCTCGTGGGACACCGCGAGAGCAGTGCTGCAATGGAAAATAGGGCCACGGCGGATTGCCCCTCTCCGAGCCTCCTCTGGTGCTCCTTTCCTGCTTACGCGGCGCGGTTTGAGCGCTATTACAACGACTCCTTCCCTCTGCGACCCGAGCTCATTCGGTGGAACAATCTCGCACGTCTCACCTTGTTCGGGGAATCGCCCGTGAAAGGAGTGCGGACAGGGCGGGAGGGCTGGCTCTTTTACGCCACTGAATGGGTGCTGGAAGACTACGAGAATGTCATGCCGTACAAGCCCGAGGAACTGGAAGCAATCGGCCGGATCCTTGAGGAGCGGCGCCAGTGGCTGGCTCGCAGGGGCATTCGCTTCCTCGTCGTGGTTCCTCCCAACAAGCATACGATCTACCCGGAATACCTGCCCCCGGCTCTGCACAAGCTGGGAAAGGAATCGCGGCTGGACCAGGTGGCACGGTGCCTCCAGGCGTATCCCGAAATCCAGTTCATCGACCTGCGGCCGGCCCTCTTCCGCGAAAAAGCGCGCCAGCGACTTTACCACCGAACAGATACCCACTGGAACGACTACGGAGCCTTCGTGGGATACCAGGAGATCATGGAAAGGGTGAGCAGGGCCTTTCCCCGGGTGAAGCGACTCTCCTGGGAAGACTTCCGTGTGGAGATCGAGCCCGAAGGAAAAGGGGGTGACCTGGCGGGAATGCTTTCTCTGGCCGATGTGATTCACGAAGAGCGGATCAGGCTGGTTCCCCGATTCGCGCCCCGGGCGGTGGATGGGGCGCGCAGCTATCCGGACCCGGTTCATCACCCGGGACGCGAGAGGGTGATCAAAGAAACGGGGGACTCGTCGCTCCCGAAGGTTCTCGTCTTCAGGGATTCCTTCGCGTGGCCTCTCATTCCCTTCCTGGGGGAGAGCTTCCAGAGTGCGGTCTTCCTCTGGACCTTCGATTTCCTCCCGGAAATCATCGAGCAGGAAAAACCGGATGTGGTGATCCTGGAGTGTGTGGAGCGGTATCTCAATGCCCTGACGCTGGAAAACCCGTTGGAGGTGCAAAAGGTCCTTCCTTGAACAAGCGGGGGCAGGGGGGAACGTTACGGCAAAACCCCTTCATCCGCCTTACAAGGGGGCTCAAGACCTCTCGAGAAACGTTTCCACCCGTGAAATCAGCTCCTCAGGGGTGGCGTTGTCGGTGTCGAGAACGAGGTCTGCCGTCTCTTCATAGAGCGGGGTGCGCCGCTGGAGTACTTCCAGGATTTCTTTTTCCATGGGAAGATGGGTCAGGGGGGGCCGGTTGGCCGCGGTGAGAGGATCTTGCAGGAGGCGGGTCTGGATGGTTTCCGGTGCCGCCCTGAGCCAGATCACGAGAAAATGCTCCGCCAGGATTTCCCGGTTGGCGGCCCTTTCGATGATTCCCCCCCCGGTGGAGACCACGCACCGTTCCTGTGCCACGAGGGTTCTCAGCAGATCCGATTCCGCATCTCTGAAGGATTCCCAGCCGTGGGACCGGACGTAGGCGTCGATAGCCTGCCCAAAAGTTGTTGTCAGTTGGACATCCATGTCGATGAAAGGCCAA
>DAIQOB010000117.1:0-7821 GCA_036788075.1 Syntrophobacteraceae bacterium | reverse complement strand
CGAATGACATACTCGAAATGATGACGTGGGGAGGCGCGAAGGCGCTCCACCACGACGCGCTCTTCGGAACCATTGAGGCCGGAAAACATTCGGCGCTTCTCGCGGTGACACTCCCTGAAAACTCTTCCCCGTTGAAGCTCGCCGAGACCATCATCGATGAAGGCAGAAAAGGAGCATGGCAATGGACTCACAGTTGAGGGAAGCACTGCGGCTGGGAAGGATCGGCTATCTCAATGTCCTGCCCGTTTATTACCCCCTGGAAACGGGAAAGGTCCCTCATTCTTTCGAGATCGTTTCCGGGATTCCATCCCATTTGAATGAGCTCATGGCTCAAGGAGAGCTGGACCTGAGTCCCGTCTCCTCCATCGAATATGCCCGTCACCCCGAACGGTACTTCATTCTCCCCAATCTCTCCATCAGTTCCCGAAGCAAACATGAGGGCGAGGTTCAAAGCGTGCTCCTCCTGAGCCGGCAGCCCATCGACCGCCTGGACGGGGAAACGATCTGGGTAAGCACCCAGTCCCACACCTCCGTCGCCCTCCTGAAGGCTCTTTTTGCTCTTTTCCTCGAAAAAGAGGTTCATTTCAAACCTGCAGCCTGCACTCAGGCCATCGAGGGAGGCGACCACCCGTCAGCCTTTCTTGCCATCGGCAATGAAGCGCTGCAATTGAGGCAGCATCCCCTCTACCCTTACCACTGGGACCTGGGAAAAGCCTGGTTCGACTGGACCGGACTGCCCTTCGTTTTCGCCCTCTGGGTGATTCAAAGGAGAGCTGTCGAAAGATGGAACGGTCGCCTGGACCCCGCCTTCCGCGGCCTCCTTTCCGCCAAGGAGTGGGGACTCGCGCACCTGGATGAGATCTGCAACCAGGCCGCAGGCGAGGGCATTCTCGGAATCCCCAAGCTTCATGACTATTACGATCATCTCGGCTACGATCTCCAGGGAGAGGAGCAGAGATCCCTTGAGCTCTTTTACAGCTGTCTGCACAGGGTGGGAGAAGTGAATGCGGTCCCGGAGCTCCATCTTTATTCGCCGACAGTCTGCACCATGCGGGAGGAGCCTGCCGTCCGGCCGACTGAACTAAGGGCAGAGTGGTAAGGTGACGAGGACTTAGAGGCTGTCTAAGCATTCCCCCCTTGAGGGGGGAATCGAAGCAGATTTGACTCCCCGGCAGATGAATTTCTAGTCAGCCTCTTAGGCGGGAAAACAAAGATCATGACTGGAAAGATGCTCCGTTTGAAACGTTTTTTTACATCCGGCGATGGCCGGGTAGTCCTCTTTCCCCTGGACCACGGGGTGACGTGCGGCCCCATGCAGGGACTGCAGCAGATGGACAGGGTCATCCGCATGGGAGTCCAGGGGGGTGTAGACGGCATGGTCCTCCATAAGGGCATGATGGGCTTTCTGGACTCCGTTTCACATCCACTCCCCGGTATCTTCATGCACCTTTCGGGCAGCACACAACTGGGGGAGGACCCTCACTTCAAGGTCCTGGTGGGAACGGTGGAGGAAGCTTTGCGGCGGGGCGCAGACGGAGTGTCGGTCCACGTCAATCTCGGGGGCACGCGGGAGCCCGATATGCTCCGCGACCTGGGAAGGGTGGGAGAGGCCTGCGCCGCATGGCAGCTTCCTCTTCTGGTGATGGTTTATGTACGGGGAGAGAAGATCCCTTCACCAGCCCCCGACACTGCCATTGCCCATGCGGCAAGGGTTGCGGCTGAACTGGGTGCCGACATCATCAAGATCCCGGCACCCTCGGAGGACAATATACTGAGGGAAATCACCGAGAGCCTGCCCGTTCCCATCGTGGTGGCCGGCGGAAGCAAGGCGCGGGAAACATTCCCATTTCTCCAACACCTGGAGAAGACCCTGGAGGCGGGAGCCCGGGGTGTGGCCATCGGGCGGAACGTCTTTCAGCATGACCAGCCCGAGGCGCTTCTCCGCGCCGTTCACCGTATCGTCCATCGCGGCTTCAGCGCCGCCCGGGCGTGGGAGGAGTTTTCCCGCGATCCCTGCGAAGGACTGCCTGCAAATTCGGGCTTAGAGGCACGTCAAAGAACTTCTGCCGGGTAAGTCAACACACCCCCCTGCCCCCCTCAAGGGGGGAATCAAAGGGACGTACCCCGCGTAACAAAACTGACAGAGCACCGGTCTGGAGAGGAACGACGCGTTGAAACGAAAGAACCTGGTGGTAGCCATAACCGGAGCGAGCGGCGCCCCTTACGCCCGAGCGCTTCTTCGCGCTCTCCCCACCGAAGACCTGCAGATCCACCTGGTGGCCTCAAGCGCAGGGAAGCTGGTCTACGGCATTGAAATCGGAACGCCTCTCGAAAAAGACATCCCCCCGGGTATCCGCATCTACGACGAAAAGGATTTTACGGCTCCCATTGCCAGCGGCTCTTATCCGACGGAAGGCATGGTCATCGTTCCCTGCACCATGGGAACTCTGGCGGGCATCGCCAACGGCATTTCGCAGAACCTGATTCATCGCGCAGCCGATGTGTGTCTGAAGGAAGGACGCCGCCTGGTCATCGTGCCCCGGGAGACCCCTCTCAGCCGCATACACCTCACCAACATGCTTCGCATTGTCGAGAGCGGCGGGATCATTCTGCCGCCCATGCCCGGCTTTTACCACCGCCCCAAGACCATCGACGAACTGGTTCATTTCGTCGTCGCTCGCATCCTGGAGCAGTTTCACATTCCCCAGGATCTCGTTCCCCCCTGGAGCCCGGAAACCTTACAGATGCCTTAGTGCTTGAACGCCCTCTGGCCCGTCAACATCATGGTCACGTCGGAGTCGTTGCAGGCTTCGATGACTTCCCAATCCCGCATGGAGCCACCCGGCTGCACGACGGCGGAAATTCCCTGGCGGATGCCCACATCGATGCCGTCCCGGAAGGGAAAGAAGGCATCCGAAACCATGGCCGCCCCCGTCAGCCCGCCGTTGGCTGCCCTGGTTTCCTCATCGATCTCCTGTTTTTGATCCAGGGGACGTGCTCCCTTTTCAATCGCCAGTTCCAGCTCTTTGTAGGACATCTGGTAGCGGTCATGACAGAGGGCATCGGCAAACTTCTGATACGCCTTGTAAACGGCTATTTCCGCCACTCCCACACGGTCCTGCTCCCCGGTGCCGATTCCCACGGTGCAGCCGTCTTTCACATAAAGCACTGAATTGGAGGTCACGCCCTGCTCCACAAACCATCCAAACAAGAGGTCCTCCATTTCACGCGGAGTGGGCTCGCGTTGGATTCGATAGGTTTTTCCCTCGTGAACAACCTCTGCCAGCTTAAGATCCCCGGCTTTCAGAACCTTGTTGATGGGGGATTGCTGCACGATCAATCCCCCATCCATGAGGGACTTGAAGTCCACGAAGCGGCGTGAGACAAAATCCGTCAATTGATGGATTTTGCTGATCTGGATGATGCGAAGATTGGCCCGCTTTTTCAAAAAATCCAACGCACCCTCTTCGTAGTCAGGGGCAGCAACCACCTCGAGGTAATTTTGAGAAACCAGGGCCGCCGTTTCCTTGTCCATGGGCCTGTTGAGCACCAGGCAGCCGCCGAAGGCTGCAATGCGGTCGGCTCGGTTGGCTCGGAAGTAAGCGTCCGACAGCGTGCTGCCGTAGGCAGCTCCGCAGGGATTGTTATGCTTCAGGATGACCGCTGCGGGTTTCCCCATGAGATACTTTAGAATATTCAGTCCATTATCCAGGTCTGTCAGGTTCGTTTTACCGGGGTGTTTTCCTTCCTGGAGCATGTCTTCTTCGCGGATTGCGCTCACGAGCCCGCTGCCCGGATCGATGAACCTGCATCCCCCCAGGCTGAGATTTCCGCCGATCAATTCATACAAAGCGGCTTCCTGCCCCGGGTTCTCCCCATAGCGCAGTCCCTTTTCTATGAGCTCCCCTTTGGCATCGGGGAATTTCCAGGTGCGCTTCCTGTACTTCAGTTCCTGATCCCCGAAACGGATGCTGAGAGAGTCCGGGAAATGGTCTTCCATAACCGTACGGTACATTTTTTTGAGATCGTCAGCCATAGGGTCTCCTCCGTCAATGAAAAAAGCCTGCGTCATTTCCATGTTCCTTGTAGGGCAGTATCCCCTGAGAAATCAAATCAAAATTTCTCTACGACATCACCCTTTATTGAGCAATTGACCTCATCCTCCCGCTATGTTAATAGGGGAGCCCAATCACAGCACCAATCGCGATCGAGAAAAGCAGGAATGCTGCTTTAACTTGTATAATCCAGTTGTTATATAGAATCTGAATGTATTCTCAGAAAGCATCGATCGAGGAGCTCAAGAGTGAAGCAAGGCTGGCTATCGAACGCTTCAGCAACATTGGTGGGAAGTATGCCCCACAAGGACCGATCCAGAGTCATTCAACTGATTCTCGATGGAGTTCCCGAGATTCCCGTATGGCCGCAACTTCCAAACTTTCAACCCGAGCAGATGCTAATCCAGTACCTTGAAGGATTGCCGGGCCTTTCGATTCGTAACGACAGCGTCTATGTGAATACAGATGCGCAGGCATTCGATGACGAGCTGTACGCCTTCTATGAAGAATATTTGCAGGTGGAAGGTGGGAGCAAAAACCTGGATGACTCCCGCTTCAAATTCGGAGAGGAATCGGGAAAGACTTTTTTCCAGTTCCTGGAAGCCCTCAGGGGAAAAACACCGGCACCACGGGCGATCAAGGGGCAGGTGGTGGGACCTTTCACCCTGCTGACTTCTCTGAAAGATCCGCGGGATCGGCCTGCTCTCTATGATGAACGCCTGCAGGATGCCGTCCCTAAACATTTGGCCATGAAGGCCAGGTGGCAGATTCAGCAGCTGAAATCTCTGGGACTTCCGATCATCGTTTTTCTGGACGAACCGGCGCTGGCAGGATTCGGCTCTTCCGCTTTCATCAGCGTTTCGCGGGAGCTCATCCAGCAGTTCCTCAAAGAGATCGTGGACGCCATTCATGATGCCGGGGCTCTGGTGGGGATTCATGTCTGCGCCAACACGGACTGGCTCCTGGTGTTCCAATCCCATGTGGACATTATAAATTTAGACGCTTACAATTATTTTGACAAATTCGCGCTCTACCGGAATGATTTTCTTAAATTCATGGAGGGGGGAGGCATTGTGGCCTGGGGGATGGTTCCCACCTCGGAGCCTGAAGCCATACTGCAGGAAACAGCCGAGAGCCTTTCCGAACGCTGGCTGAGGGAGATTCAGCCCCTTGTCGCCCCAGGCCTGCCATTGCAGAAAATACTCTCACAGTCGCTCTTCACTCCCAGTTGCGGCTGCGGAAGCCTCCCCGAACCTGTGGCCGAAAAGGTCGTTCAGCTCACGGGGAGTCTGTCGAAAATCATGAAGAATCGCTTATGATCCGGATGCTTCACACCGTGCCAATGTGAGCCTGCACAAGTTGATGCAGCCGGCGCAGTAATTCCTAAAAAGAGAATTCTGTTTTAGGCTGATTCCTCTCTTGACAAGATTGAGATCATTCTTTAATTAAGATCGTGATTTAAGGTATTTCACTAAGTCTAAAAATATCTCCAACGAGTTTAGATTCACTCCCTTAAAGGTGATTTCAAATTCGGACTTAGGCAGTCAGTTTCTTTTTTCCCATCCCCGTTTCAGGAAAGAAGAGTCGCGAAAGTAGTACTCGGGGTTTGCCTACTCTCCTTGCATACCCGCTATGTCAGAAGTGGCGAGGCGGTGCACACTTTCGTGATAGGCCGGCGGAGATGACGGCAGGGGACGATGTCACATATAACAGTTTTAAATTACAAACAAATCTAAGTATTATGTTCGACAGGAAATGCCCAAAGGAGAAAGTTTCATGGCAATGCAAGTGGAGTATAAGAACATCGATGCCAAGCTCGTTGTCAACGAGATACGCAATGGCCGGTCCCTGGAATCGGTTCAAAAGCTCTTCGGAATAAAGTTCAAGAGCGAAGTGCAGGACCTTTATCTGCAGGGACTCATGGAATTGGGAGAAATTCCCCAGGTCGAATTTCATAAGCCGGCACCCGTTAAGTACAAACCGCCGGTAGCAGCCGTTCCGGATAGACCCGCACCCGCGGCGACTGTTCCCGACCGTCCCGTCGTGGTGAGGCGTCGAGAAAAGCCTGCCGCTAAGCCCGCCCCCTCTACTGTCATCAAAACAGAGAATTTCCGCACCATCGGTCAGAGCGGCAGCATCACCTTGAACAAGGCGCTTTTGATCGAGCAATTGGGATTTGGCGTGGGGGATTCGTTTGAAATCTACCGGGAGGATGATCGTGTGGTCCTGAAGAAGACAGCCAATCCCGCCTAGTCCTGGAAGACTGGAATACGCGGAATCGACTGAGAAATCAGCGTTCAGATCGCAATGAGTATCTGTTTCTCTCCCCTTTTCAGACCATATCTTGAGACCGGGCATTCGTCACGGGACCCCCGTGGGCCTGTTTTGCGCAACACATTCGCAGGCAACATTCCTGCTGCTGTGTCCGACACAAATCCGTCCCTTCCTGCCTGGAGTCGAGAGAAGCTCAGCGGCGAAGGCTGTTGAGAACATGGAGGAAGCGCCACAAGGCGGTGAGGTTTGTGCCGACGGCCAGGAGAAGAAGCGCAATACTGAGGACGATGTCCCTGCTCCAGTGACTGGCGGCAGGATGGAAAAGTCCATTGAAAACCGAATTAAAAATCCCTGAAAGTCCAATCAAAATAATACGCTCGCCTCTTTGAAAGAATCCCACCAGGCAACGCACACCGAGGCCTTCCGCCCGTGCGCGGGTATAGCTGACCATCAGGGAACCGAAGAGAATGAGCAGGATGGTGAGGGAAAAGAACGGGGTGGTTTCTCCCTGCCGATAGAAATAGCACCAGATCCCGATATAAATGATCAACTCGGTATAACGATCGAGGACCGAATCCAGGAAGGCGCCAAATTTTCTCGTCTGCCCCAAAGACCTCGCAAGCGAGCCGTCCAGGGTATCCAGGAGCCCCGTCAGAAGGGTCAGGAGCCCTCCCCAGACCGGAGAAACAACAAAGGCCGCGCCGGCCATGACGCTGGCGATCAAACCTGCCATGGAAATGTGGTTGGGGGTGAGCTTCATCAGGATCAGAGCAGGAACGAGATAGCGCTCCAGAAATTTGTAATAGCCCGTTTCAATGGGTGTCCCTTTCAGCATAAAGAAACCTTTCGATCTATAGGCAGTCGACGGACTTACGGGATAGGGTGATCAGGAGAGACGCATAACGGTATGGAGACATCTCTGCCCAGAACAGGATGAGCCGATAAGGGAAGATCATGCAGGTACGCCTGCACCTCATCCCCTTTGGCCAATTGCTGCACATGGGCCTCTAAAAGTATATACGCAAAGCTGTTCCGCAGCTCCTCATAAAGAGGTCCCGATTTTTTCGATTGTGGTAAAAAAGAAGGGGGAAGCGTCTCCAGATTCAGCATTCCCCGGATTGCCAGGGTTCCCTCCTGCTTCCTTTTGACGGGCGCCTGCAGAATGGCTCGAAGACCAGGAGCTTTCTCCTCGACATGCCCCCCCATTCTCAGGAGGACAGGAGCCACCAGTTCCTGAAATACCAGCTGAGCGCCCCAGGGATTGCCGGGAAGACCCCAGAAAAGGCGGCGCTGTGAGGAGCCCAGAGCACTGTTTTTTCCGGGTGAAAGGGCGATGCGGGAAAAATGCAGGTGAATCCCCAGTTCCTGCCAGACCTCCAGAATAAAGTCCCTCCCTCCATGCCCCATCCCTCCCGTCGTGATCACCATAGCGGCGTCCACGTCGCGCAGCCTTTCGGCTATATGCCTGGGGTGATCTTCGACGCACCCCAGG
>DAIQOB010000116.1:0-7881 GCA_036788075.1 Syntrophobacteraceae bacterium | reverse complement strand
GCGCATCCCCGTCCGCCAGGAAAACCCTGCGCAAAAACGACAGATGCTTCGCGGCGTAATGAATATCCGCATCGATGACCGCATCGTCTTTGATGCGGAACCGTTCTCCCTTGTAGGTCCCGCAGAAGGTGCACTTGTTGTGCGAGCAGCCTACCGTGACCTGCAAAATGATGCTGTCCGCCTCGCTGGGAGGACGAATGATCATTCCTTCATAGTGCATTCCATCCATACGCTTATCACCCTGTTTCTTATGGATTGTGTTTCTCGTCAACTAAACTTCTTACCGGATATCATGGCTTGTTCATAGAGAATAGATTATGATCTCCTTCCGTCGCATGCAAGAACGCTCTCAGACGAAAGGTCAACCAGCAGATGAAGAAGATTCCTCCTCCACTCCCGCCCGGCTCCAAGTGCACGCGCTGTCGAGGCCAGGCGACGATTCGCCTTCCCAACCATCACATGAACTTTTGCCCCGACTGTTTCACTCATTTTTTTCAAACCGCGGTTCGCAGGGCTATGAAAAAATACGGCATTTCCGGAACCACCCCGCTTCTGGTGGCGGTTTCGGGCGGTAAAGATTCCCTGGCCCTCTGGAACGTCCTCGACCAGCTCGGACATGTCACCCGGGGTCTTCACATCAGCCTGGGCATCGACGGCTTTTCGGAGGCGTCCACGGCCGCCGTGGATCGATTCGCCCGGGAACGAAGCCTCCCCTGGACCGAGTATTCCCTCAAAGAAATCTTCGGGTACGACCTGATGGAAATCAAGCGTCGTTCGAGAAGACGGATCTGCTCCCTCTGCGGATTGCTCAAACGGCAGATGCTCAATAGACTCACCATGAAGGAGGGCTTTCAAATCCTTGTCACGGGGCACAATCTCGACGACGAAGCTGGGCGGCTCCTGGGAAATCTCGTGTATCACCGCAGCGAGTATCTGCAGAAGCAATCCCCTTTCCTGCCCGCCACCCACGGGAAAATGCCCGTCCGGTTCAAGCCGCTGTACCGGTTGGACGCTCAGGAGGTCCGAACCTACTGCTCGCTGCAGGGCATTCATTCCCTGGAAGCCGCATGTCCTCTCTCCCGGGGAGCGACGAGCCACATTTTCCAGGAGGCATTGAATCTACTGGAACGGGAAATGCCGGGGACTAAGCGTCAGTTGTTGTACGGATATCTGGAACGCCACCCTGCATCCCCATCGACCATCCCCTTCGTTCCCTGCAGGATCTGCGGTGAACCCACCTACGAGGATAGCTGCAGCGTCTGCAACCTGCGGAGACACCTGGAAAAAAATTCTGCGAGGGAATGAGGGACTCCCCAGCGCCAGAACGGTCTCCCTACCTCCCTTTCTGCGGTGATTCCTGAACCCCCTGCGGCGGGACCAGCGCGATATTGAGAGCCTCCATGATCAGCTGGAGCTCGTGAAAGACCATCCCCTCACGCAGGGACTGAGGAATGTCCACCAGGTCCCTGGCATTGGCCTGGGGAATCATCACTTCCCGAATGCCTGCGCGGCGGGCGGCCAGTATTTTTTCCTTGATTCCACCCACGGGCAAAATATCCCCTCGCAGAGTGATTTCACCCGTCATGGCCACATCGCGGCGCACCTGCCGCCCGCACATGAGCGATGCCAGAGCCGCCACCATGGCCACTCCCGCCGAAGGACCGTCCTTGGGAATGCCTCCCGCCGGGATGTGGACATGAATGTCCGACTTCTCGAACTGGTCCACATCGATCCCCAGATCCGAGGCATGGGCGCGAATATAGGTCAAGGCTGCAGCAGCAGACTCCTTCATCACGCCTCCCAGCTGGCCGGTGAGCGTCAGGTTGCCGCGGCCCCCCGTGCGCAGGGCCTCGATAAAAATGAGCTCCCCGCCGCTGGGTGTCCATGCGAGCCCGGTACAGATGCCGGGTCCCCAGGACCGGGTCGCCGTCTCCGGCAGGTAACGAATGGGTCCGAGGATATCCCGGCAGTTTTCGGGACGAATGGTGATGGGCCAGTCTTCCCCTTCGGCGATATCCTTGGCCGCATAGCGACACAGTGCGGCAAGATTCCTTTCCAGGTTGCGCACTCCGGCTTCCCGTGTATAAAAACGGATGATCTCCACAACGGTTTCGTCGGGGAGGATCAGCTGGTCTTCCCGAAGGCCGTGGTTCTCAATTTGGCGACGAACAAGATATTTCCGGGCAATCTGCAGTTTTTCCTCTTCCGTGTACCCCGGGAGCTCGATCACCTCCATGCGATCCCGCAGGGCGGAAGGGATGGGATCCAGCATATTGGCAGTGGCCACGAACATGACCTTGGACAGATCGAAGGGTACTCCCAGGTAATGATCGGAAAAAGTGGAATTCTGCTCGGGATCCAGTATCTCCAGCAGGGCGGACGAGGGATCCCCACGAAAATCCATCCCCAGCTTATCGATTTCATCCAGCATGAAGACGGGGTTGTTGCTGCCCACGCGGCGCAGGCCCTGAATGATCCGCCCGGGGAGCGACCCGACATAGGTCCGGCGATGCCCCCGCAGCTCTGCTTCATCCCGCAACCCACCAAGGGAAATGCGCAGAAATTTTCGGCCGAGGCTTCGGGCAATGGACTGTCCCAGGGATGTCTTACCCACTCCCGGAGGACCAACGAAGCAGAGAATGGGACCCTTCAAATCTTTCTTGAGCTGTAGAACGGCCAGATATTCCAGAATGCGGCGCTTCACTTTTGCGAGATCGAAATGATCTTCGTCCAGGATCCTGGTAGCCTCTCGAACATCCAGAGTATCCTCGGTGGAGACGCTCCAGGGCATTTCCAGAAGCCAATCGAGATAATTGCGCGACACGGTGTATTCCGCTGCAGACGGTGACATGCGGCTCAGTCGCTCGATCTCTTTTTCTGCAGCGCTCAGAGCCTCCGGGGGCATTTCCAGATCTTCCAGCCTGGCGAGCAGCTCCTGAATCTCCGGATTTTTTTCTTCTCCCTCTCCCAGTTCTCTCTTGATGACCTGAAGCTGCTCCCGCAGATAGTATTCGCGCTGCCGCTTATCCATTCCCGCCTTGACTCGATCCTGGATCTTCTGGGCAAGCTCCTGCCGTTCCAGCTGGCGCGTGAGATAAAATGTCGTTCGTTCCAACACGGTCAGCAAATCGGCCACTTCCAGGATCGTCTGCCTTTCGGAAATGTTCATGGAAAGGTTGGCCGCCACAATATACACGAGCTGTATGGGACGTTCCACGTTCAGTGCCAGTGTGGCCAGCTCTGCAGGCAGGTTCGCCAGTTCCACCAGT
Source organism: Syntrophobacteraceae bacterium (assembly GCA_036788075.1). Classification (GTDB taxonomy): domain Bacteria; phylum Desulfobacterota; class Syntrophobacteria; order Syntrophobacterales; family Syntrophobacteraceae; genus Desulforhabdus. The sequence goes on along the minus strand of DAIQOB010000116.1, from coordinate 4,612 downwards.
TTTTCGAACTGGTTACGAAGATTGTGGGCCATGGCCTCGATTTCGGGGCTGGTGCTCGGATCCTCGGGAATGACTTGTACGCGTGCGTCGTAATATTTTTCCAGGGGCTGCACATCCTCCAGCCGCACCTTTTGCCTGGCGCGAACAATGATCTGGTAGCTCCCGTCGGTCTGCTTCACCAGCTTCATGACGCCGGCGATGACTCCCACGTCGTACAGGTCGGAGGAGCCGGGGTTCTCCACCTGCTTGTCCTTTTGAGCCACCACGACCATCAGTTGATTGCCCGACACGACATCGTCGACCAGTTTCTGAGAAGCGGCTCTTTCGACATGCAGAGGCATGACCAGTTCCGGATAAAGCACCATGTTTCTGAGGGGAAGAATGGGAAGACGCTCCGGAATGGGATTTTCCTGATCATTTACCTCCAGAAGCTCTTGTGACATGACCACCTCGCTTTCCTCATCCTTTAAACTTGCTTATTCCTGTCGCAATGGGACCCGAACGGAAACCGGCGCCGGTAGCTTGGGCAGCACGATCTCGAGGAATCCATTCCGGTAAAAAGATTGTGCCGCTCCGGCATCGAAAGGGAGGAGAAATTGAAAGCTTCTCTGAAACCTCCCGGAATCGATTTCCAACTGGTGGATGCGGGCGCACCCGCTGACCTGAGGGCGCTTTCGATTCCCCTTCAGGCAGAGACCGTTCTCCTCGACGCTGAGCTCGATCTGCGAAGGCTCGACACCTGCCAGATCGACAAAAACGTGGTAGGCCGTCTCCGTTTCATGAATATCGGCGCGCGGTATCCACTCATGGCTGCCGGAAAAACAGCTCTGGACACCATATTTCGAGAGTTGACCCAGCCAATGGAGCAAACGACGGGGCATTTCTTCCATTTCGTCATTCCGGTCAAACAAGGACATGATGGACCCCTTGTCAAAAGAGGTGGGATTTTCAGGAGATGAAGATCCTGGAAATGAAAGTCCCTCCGGCCTCTGTCCAAAGACGGGGGAAGGAGGGACCTGTGGCTTGGCTCTGCCTGAAACCTGCGGGAAAGCGGCTCAGGGTGCATCCTTGGGAGGGACAGGGGAAAAACTTCCTTTTCCTCCGTCCTCCAAAGGCTCTATTCTTGAATTTCCTCAAAGGACTTGACGTCGATATAGTCGCCTTTGTCAGTCTCCTTGATCACACCGGTCGCTTCCACCAGCTTGCCGACCATCTTGGACAGATCTGCACCCTTGACTATGTAATCCCCGTCTTCCGCTTCGATGATGATCCCTTTATCCGTCTTGGTGACAACACCGGCGATGGTTTCCGGTTCCTCCGCGGCAACCCCCTTCTGCACACAGACTGTAGAAATCATGAAAAAAAGCAAAACACTCAGCAGAATGCTCAGAAGTCCCCTGTTCGCTCTCATTCGTCCCTCTCCTCATTCACAAAAGGGTTGCTCATGACCATTGGCTTTTCAGTCTTCCCACAGGGCACCGTACCCCACAATGCTGCTGATTCAACCAACTTTTGCCATTGCGGCAAAAGCCTGAATCCAGGAAAGAAAGACTTTTGGGATCCCGGTTCTCACGGGGCGAGGTCAAATCAGCCACATTGACCCCGGGGAAGCCCACTGGGAACCGTCCGGCATGGGCTCTTTACAGCTGCCCGCCTGCCGTCACGGCTCGGGAATGGGTGATAACAAATTCATCCGACAATGTATACATCTATTTTCACCGTTTACGATAAAAAAATACAATAATTCGAATGCTTATTGCATCTCCTCATCCAGGGGTGATTCCTTTTCATCACGGCAGACAATATCTACCCTCCTGCTTCGGGCGGCGCTTCCAAAAATCCCTTTTCCCGCAGGTAGCGTGCAGAGGCAAGGACGACCTCCTCGGCCCGCTGTTCGAAGCAGTCGAGTTTTATGGTGACATATCCCTTGTACTCATCCCGCTGCAGACAGCGTAAAAAGCCGGGGATATCCATGACCCCTTCACCCAGTTGAATATGACGGTGAGCACTGTCGGATGAAATGTCGTCCAAATGCACGTGTGCCACATAGGCTTTCAATTTATCCCAGGATTCATTGGGATCCTCACCAATACGGAAACAGTGGCCCGCATCGAGGTCGATCTTGAGAACACTGGAGGGCGGCAGCCCTTTGAAGAATTCCAGGGCCTGCTCCGTCGTCTCGATGAGGGTATGGACTTCGGGCTGAATCAGGATCTTCACACCCAACTTCCCGGCCAGTGGCAGCAGCCGGTTCATGCCCCCCATGAAAAGGTTCAGAATTTCCTTCTGGTTCATGGCTTCATGAGCGGGCATGGCACCGCTGTCGGTAGAAACACTGGGAATTCCCATGGCAGCCGCTATGCGCAGGCATTCCAGCGTGTACTGGATCCGATTTTCACGCTCTTGCCAGTCCACGGAAATCCATGAGGGACTATTCATCTCTCCGGCCGATGTCACCGCACAGCTGTTGAGGTTGGACACTCTCAATCTGCGCTGTTCCAGGCATTGGTTCAGCTCTGCGACCTTCCCCGCCGTCAGATCGCGAGGGAAGGCATGGGGACGATCCGCCATAAGCTCCACGGCCGTGAACCCCGCTTTGGCAATGCCCTCTATGGCTTCGGCAAGAGGACGAGATCGAAAAATCGTGCTACTGTAGGCAAACCGCATAAAACATCCCCTGTCAGGTAAAACGGTCGGCTCAGACCATGAGGAATGACTAACCCTTTGTTGCCCGCCAATCCAGAGCCATGTAGCCTTCCGGGTAGAGGCGCACCGGATTCAAATCGAGCTCCCGGATTTCCGGAAAATCATGCAGCAGCCAGGAAATTCGCACGAGAGCATCGCAGAGGGCCTCACGGTCCAGGGCAGCTTCCCCGCGCACCCCGCGCACGAGAGCAGCCCCCCGGCTCCCGTCCACCATGCGGCCCGCTTCTTCCATGGTTATGGGTGCGATCCGAATGGACGTTTCCTGAAAGATCTCCACATAAATACCCCCCAGGCCTGCCACCACGGCAGGCCCGAAGCTCGGATCCTGCCGTCCCCCCACGAGCCATTCCAGCCCTGGATGCGCCATTTTCTGCACCAGCACCACAGGTCCGATCTTTAGAAGCTTCCCATAGGCCCCTCGGACAGCATCCACATCGGGCAGGTTCAGATGCACCCCCCCCACATCGCTCTTGTGCAGCACCTCCGCATGAGCCGTCTTGAGAGCGACGGGATAACCGAAGGTCTCAGCCGCGGCAACGGCAGCGTCCTCGCTCTCGGCGCGCTTCCAGGAAACCAGTCCAATGCCGTAAGCGTCGAGGATGGAAGCAAGGCTTTCGGGAGCAATGGGGCCCGCAGGGAGCCGCTCCAACCGTCTCCGGGCTTCTGCTGTGTCCACGCCGATGGGGCGCTCGCTTGCGAAGGGCAGCGGCCTGAGCTCAGACCGGTCACGGCTCATCGCCAGAGCCAGGACCGCATCCCTCGGGTCGTCGAAAATGGGATAGTCCAGGGTCTTCCTCAAATATTCAAATTCCTCCTGAACCGTGAAGACACAGACCGCTATGGGCTTTCCGCATTTCTGCATGATTTCGCCCAGGCCACCGAGGAGACGCCGGGACTCCACCAGGGCTCGATTCCCATTGTAATTCAAAATGAACGTGATCCCATCCACATCCTCCCGGGCCAACGTCTGCTCGATGAGCGTCCTGTAGAGGGGCAGATGGAAAAGGTCGCCGAGATCCATGGGATTTTGCAGTTGAATCACCCCGGCCCGCGAATACTCCCGCACCATGTGGATGGCTTCCTGAGGGTAAGGCGGAAGTTCGAAACCGAACTCTTCGGCAGCATCGGCAGCCAGGACGGCATGCCCCCCCGATCTGGAGATGACCGCCAGACGAGGACCTCGCATCTGAGGAAGAGAGAATGCTTTGAGGCAGTGCAGAGCCGTTCTCTGGTCCGGCACCCGAATGATGCCGCACTGCAGGAATGCGGCGTCCACGACCTTGTCATCGGCGGAAAGCGATGCCGAATGCGACCGGGCCATGGCTGCGCCGGGCTGGCTCTTGTTGGCCTTTTGAACGACGATGGGCTTGGTAGAGCGGGAGGCGATTTCCATCAGACGCCGGCCGTTGGAGATTCCCTCCAGGTAGAGGTAGATCTGGTGGGTTGCGTCGTCCACCAAAAAATACTCCAGCAGGTCCGCCTCACCCACATCCAGTTTATTCCCCATACTGGCAAACTTGCTGAACCCCAGGTTTTCCGAAGTCAGGGAATTGATCATCATGGCACCGATGCCGCCGCTCTGGGCTGCGACACTCGTTCTCCCGGGTTCCCCCACCGCACGAAAAAGCATGAAGGGAACCGCAAGGCCATTGTTTCTGTTCATGATGCCGATGCCGTTGGGACCGATCATGCGCATGTCGTAACGCCGAAGGGTTTGCACAACCTCGTCTTCCAGGGACAACCTGTCTTCCCCCATTTCCCGAAATCCACCCGACTGCACGACGACGCGTCGAATCCCCTTTTCTCCGCACTGCCTCAGGATTTCAGGTACAGCCCGGGCGGGCACCAGGACACTGGCAAGATCGACGGGATCGGTAATGTCAACGACCGTAGGGAGTATTTTGTG
>DAIQOB010000115.1:4159-7886 GCA_036788075.1 Syntrophobacteraceae bacterium | reverse complement strand
GACAGGCTCAGGGCGAACGGTTTGTTTTGTTAGAAAACTTTTGCTAAGGTACTTATGTCAGCTCAACCCAAGATTTTCCCTGCCGAAGCGGCCCACTGCCCAAAACCCGTCGGCGCCTCACTTCCCTATTCCCTGCTGTCTTCAATCCTTCTCTTGCCCGCCCCCCTCATGGGGACCCATCCTTCCCGCCGAATCTCCACGGAAAGGGATAGAGCATCCTCTTCACAAGCAGCCTGTATGGAAGGCACCCTTTGGAGGGCACTCAGGACAAGCTTCTCCATTTCTTCCTCACGGGACTCCATGGTATAAATCCCCAGATGCAGCCGATCCTTCCTCTTTTCGCAGGACAGGCTCACACTGAAATCGAGGAGGCCCGGCAGGGGAAAGAGCGCTTATTCGAGAGACGCCATGGTCAGGGTGTGCGATGCGCCCAACCGGACATTCCCTTCTATTCGCCCTTTGATCTGCTCCATGGTCTTCAGCACAGTCCCACACGGGCACTTTTCAGGAATGAACCGGCTGGTGTCGCCGGTCCGGTAGCGAATGAGAGGCATGCCTCGCCGCGTGAGGGTGGTGAAAACGACTTCACCCCGTTCTCCCTCTTGGACCGGTCGTCCCGTCACCGGGTCGATGATTTCAAACAGCAGGTCCCCTTCGCGCATATGGTAGCCGAAATGGGCCTGGCATTCGACAGCCCCCCCAAATCCCATCTCCGTCATGCCATAGTGGGTGAAGACTTCGCATCCCCACAGATCCTGAAGTGCCTCGGTGACAGCTTTGGGAGCATAATCCGTACTGAGGAGGATATTTCGAGGGGCTGCCCTGCCCCCGCCCAGTCTGGCCAGGGCGAGAATCTGCACCGGGATTCCCACCAGGGTGTCCACCCTCTCCCGCTCCATGATATCCAACGTGGCGTCCACATCTTTCACCAGGCCGTGGGGAATCCCGATGGCTCCCAGGCGGAACAGGCCTTTGAGGAGCAAATCCCCGACACTCCCCGGGCGCTCTCCGGGAAGAAGGATCAAGACCCGGTCGCCAAGGCCTGCGAGTGTCGACATGCCGTCGCAAAAGAAGTCGATCGTCAGCTCCTGGTCGTCCTCGGTGAAGTAGATCCGCTTGGGATCTCCGGTGGTTCCAGAGGTGGGCAAAGTCACCACCCGTTTGATTTCGCTCTGGGAAACACACAGGAACTGCAGAGGATCGTTCCGTATATCCTCTGCAGTAGTGAATGGAAGACGCTCCAGGTCTTTCAGGCAGGAAAGCCCGGTTGCTTCAAAGTTTGCCAGGTGTCTGCTGTAGAACGGGCTGTTCTGTCGGCCCCACGCGATGGTTTCACGCAGCTTGAGAAGCTGATGCGCTTCAATGGCTTCACGGGTCAAAGTTTTTCCCGTTTCGCCGACCTTTCGAAGGATCCAGTTTTCAAGAGGAGTGATCTTCATAGGAGCTATGCCTGGTTTCTATGCCGATAAAAGGAACGTCCGCAGCTGTCGGTAAGGTTGTAGGCACAAAACGGTATGAGTCCGCCTTCCGGACCGACCACATGGATGCAGCAATCGCGGAGGCGCTCCAGATCGAGGTTCCAGGCGTCCTGAAACGCCATGGCCGAAATGCAGAGGGAATAGGTTTGAACCCGATGGAGAAAATCGTCCCAGCCGCCCAGAGAGGGACCCTCCGGGCTCTTCTCGGGATTGGGAGCCTGGGACCAGGACCGGCTCACAAAGCGGCGGGCTTTTTCGGCCCCGGTTTCCGCCGACTCCGGCTCTGAGCAGCATCTCTTGGGATCGTGGCTGCTCCAGGCTTTGAGCTCACCGTCAGGGAGGAGAATGAAATTGCCGTGGAAGGAGCAGAAAGCGTTTTCGCATCCCGGAGGCTGAAAGGAGGACGCTTTGAGGCGCCCATCCGTTTGGGCCTCGATGGCCCTGATGACTTCAGGAAGGGTGATGCGGGCTTCATCCGGCGGTGCAGTCGGATATCTTCCCAAATAGCTGACCGGTTGGAAGTGCACACCTCGCACGGCGGGCATGTGGTCCACGGCAAATCCGATGATTGCACCGATTTCATGGAAATTGACCCCGGGGACCAGTGTCGGGACCAAAACCACCCCCAGTCCTTCCTCGGCGCAGTGCTCTACCGCACGGACTTTCTCACGGAAGAGAGCGCGCCCTCTCAAACGCTGGTAAGTGGCATCATCGACCCCGTCAAACTGCAGGAATATGGAGGCCACGCCCCCATCCTTGAGGGCCTTCACATAGCTTCGATCGGCGGCAAGCCGAACGCCGTTCGTGTTCACCTGGATGAAGGGGAACCCGAGAGAACGGCCAAGGGATGCGATTTCGGGCAGATCATCGCGCAGGGTCGGCTCTCCCCCCGAAAGCTGGATGTTGCAGGGAACCTCCGCAGCCGGAATCCCTTGGAACCAGCGTCGAAGCGTATCGAGGTCCGGGTCTGGAACCCCACCCCCTCCCGCATCGGCAAAGCAGTAAGCGCACTTCAGGTTACAGCGCTGCGTCACTTCCATGAGGGCCGTGCACGTGTGCTGGCGATGTTCAGGACAAAGCCCGCAGTCCCAGGGACACCCTTTTTGTACAGTGGTGAAGGGGGATTTGGGGTATGAAGGGGTTTTGGGGCGCTGCCAGAAGCCAAAAAACGGATCACCCCGCCAGATGGGGGTCTGAAAAGATCCATGCTCCGGACATTCTTTGCGGAGAAAAACCGTATCCCCTCGCATCACTCGGACCGCCTTGATCTTCTGCAGGCACTCCGGGCAGACGCTTTCCGTGGCGGACAACAAGACCTCGCCGCTCATGGCCGCCCTGTTGAAAGATCAAAACCGTTCTGCACAAGGAGGTCTTTCACTTTCTGGTAGGTCCCGAGGATCATGGAGGGACAGCGAGTGGTCCGGCTGCGGGGATCGTCCGCCAGGATGGTCTCGCAGCGGATGCCGCCGTATTTCCGGCCGTGCTCCGTCGTAAACCATTCCACCAGTTCCCCGATCATGATGTTCAGGCGAGGGTCTTCCTCCTCGTCGGCCCTTCCTCTGCCGGCGTAAAGACCGAGCAGGCATGCGCCCCCGGTCAGGGTGCCACAGATGTCCCCCGAAAATCCGAGCCCTCCTGCAAGGGCCGACATGACTCGAACGAGGTCGACGTTGTCTTTCCCCTGGGCTTCCAGCCCCATGAGCAGCAGAATCTGGCTGCATTGAAAGCCCTGCTGCGCCAGCTGAAGCATCCGTATCATTTCATCCGTCACAGTTTCACTCCTCTATGGGGCGCCACTGACTTTCCTCGCGATGGCGAGGAAATAACCGGGCTTTGCAGACGCTACGGCCTGCTGGATCTCACGGCCAGCTTCCATGCCTCCTCCACCCCCGGATCCGCACCAGAAGCTCTCCAGGGACCCGTGAGAAAAAATCAAACGTGCAGCGAATTCCTTCAGTGCCTGGGACTGGTCCTCCCAATGGGTGACCTCAAATCCGGCCCCTTCGATCCTCTCGATCCACTCTTCCCGGGAGACAGCACCCGTCAGGCAGCATCGCAGGGGCAGCCCCTTCAGCCGGGATCCACTCTCGGGGCTGCGCGCGTACACATCATGAACCAGCAGGATGCCCCCAGGTTTGAGCACTCTCGCGCATTCGTCCAAAGCTCTTCCCACGTCCTCCATGAGGGACAGGCTGCATTCCGCCAAAATGGCGCCCACAGCAGCATCGATGAAAGGCAGGTGAGCGCCC
>DAIQOB010000115.1:0-4059 GCA_036788075.1 Syntrophobacteraceae bacterium | reverse complement strand
GCATTCCGCCAAAATGGCGCCCACAGCAGCATCGATGAAAGGCAGGTGAGCGCCCAATGCCTGTGCCAGAGGGAGGCCAGGATCTTGCCCACGCCCTTCGGCCAGGAGATTTGTCGAAAGGTCGATTCCGACGCCTCGTAAGCGGCACTGATGGATGAGATAGCCGAGGGTCACGCCTGTTCCGCATCCCATGTCCAACACCCTGGAGCCGGGGGGCAAAGCGGCCAGGGCGAGGGCCCGCTCCGTCAGTTTCAGGCCGCCGGGCCGGATCAACCCGCCCCCCGCTCTGCGCAGATCTACCCTCTCATAAATACGGCAGATTTCATCCGAAGAAGACATCAGCCCGAGGTAACTCCTCCCCACATAACTCCTCGCCGGCCTCAGAGAGGCTCGTAAGGAAGCCTCATTTTTCTTCCAGGATTTTCTCCACTTCGGCCATTTTTCCCACTGCGAGATCTTCGGGTATGAACACCTGACCACAGCGGGAGCATCTCAGGAGATCGGCGGGAAACATGTATTCGAGATACCCGATATTGACCTGCCCCAATTCGAGGGGCAACGAGCATTTGATGCACATCCATTCAGGCTCTTGGGATGGTGTCTCTTTTTCATTCATCATTTTGAGTCCCTAAATGACTTCCATTCTGTGGCTGTAGGCTTTGTGAATGACAAACTCACCCTCGACGGGAGTGTATTCCACCCAGTAAGTCACGGTAACAGCCGGGTTATGGTGTGCCAGAAAACGACCGGTCCGCTGGTTGAGAAGCTTCGTTCCGGTCCTTTCGGCAAACTCGACCACCTTCTGGATGTCGGATTCGAGAATCTTCCGTTTTTCCAATACGGCTCTGACCTCGTCGGAAATGCTCAGCCGGATCTCTTGAGTGTCTTGCCTTTCGGCCATGGTCTCTCTCCAAGGGTTTTCAAACAGTGCGCACTGGTGACAGGGAAGGCGATACAGCGGCAGGCGGTTGCCTGTTGGGAGGTTCCGGATAACAGGTCCGACGGGGAAAGTCAAGAGGTTCTCCAGCGGCATGTTTCTGCCCGCTTCATGAGGAAGAGGTCATGAGGGATGCACAGAGAATCCACAGATTCAATGCAAAATAATTTTCATTATGATGAATTTTAGAGGCCCGATAGAGCAAGACCACAAAAGACTTGTCATGACCATAAAAATTTGCCATAACACCATTAAGCCTAGATTTTAGCCCCTTTAAACTCCCCGGTGGCATTGTCCAGGCTTCATCAAAACGATTCTTTAATTTTCACCTGGATAAATTTTTGGAGTGATGGCAGGGAGAGGACTCATCGGCGGATTGTATCCTGGGAAAAGGCACAGCTTGCCTCATCCACCCACCAGTACCGTGATGACAGGCATCTGCCCCAGGACATGAATGCAGGATTGAAGGCTTACTCACATAGAGAGGGATAAAAAATGAGGTACGCAGAGACAGGGGTAAATTTAGAAATAGATCTATCCCGAGGAAACATTGAAAGGGTGGAAACCGACCCGAGAGATATGGAGCTTTATCTGGGGGGACAGGGTACGGCCGCCAAGATACTTTGGGACAGGGTTCCTCCTGAAGTGGACCCATTTTCTCCCGACAATCTGCTCATATTCAGCACCGGCCTTTTGCACGCTACACCTGTTCCCGCCGCCAATCGTGTCGCCGTCAATACATTTTCTCCCCAGACCAACCTCATGTCCCATTCGCTCATGGGCGGTTTTTTCGGACCGGAAATGAAGCATGCCGGATACGACAAAATCATTTTCCGCGGCAAGGCCCCCGACCTGGTTTATTTGTATATACACGACGACACAGTCGAAATCCGCGATGCCGCGCATCTCCGGGGAAAGGGCTGCACGGAAACCGGCGACATCCTCAAGAAGGAGCTGAAAGACGATAGAGTCCAGGTGGCCGCTATCGGTCTGGCCGGTGAAAACAGAGTCTATACGGCATCCATCGATCATGGGCATTCCAGCGCAGCGCGGGGGGTGGGCGTGATCATGGGGGACAAGAGGCTGAAGGCCATTGCCGTCCGTGGAACAAAAGATATCCATGTGGCCAAACCGGCTGAATTGTTTGAACTGTGCATGCGCATGCACCAGCAAATTGGGGGTAGCGACGGATGCGGAGACTGGATGGCGGTGGACGAGGACGACAGTTTCCATCATGACAATTTTGCCTGGGGCAACGCGCGTACACGGAGACGAGGTTTTTGGAGCAAAGAACTGGAAGAGCGGTGGCGTCGATTAAAATACGACCACATGGACCGCCAGACAAGCTGCTATAACTGCCCGAAGAAGTGCCGCAATGTCATCAGCTGGCCGGGGCGGAAACGCTTCGGCTACAAATGCTACGGAAAAGACACTTACCACATGGCGGCCTTCAAGGAGTTGGACTTCACCTACGACATCCTGGGAGTCGCCCAGGAGTATGGACTGGACTCCTACTCCACACCGCAAGTCATGGCGTTCGCCGTCGAGCTCTATGAAAACGGCATCCTGACGGACAAAGACATGCCGGGATTTCCGTCCGACAGCGGCGACCGATTCTTCTATCTCATGGAAAAAATCGTCCGCCGGGAAGGGATCGGAGATGTCCTGGCCGACGGCGTGTCTCTGGCCGCCCGGCGGATCGGCAACGGGGCGGAACAATACGACCACAATACCATCAAGAGATTCGAACAGCTCCCCATCAAGCTGGGAAAGCTCAACCCTCCCTACTTCCTCATGATCGCCACGGGCGAGAAAATGGCCATCACTCAAATTGAAGGTTCCTTCCCCCAGGATCCCCTCCCCACCATGGAGGAGAGAAAAGCGTTTGTCGACAAATGGGAAGCTGTGCCCAACGAAAAGTTCAAACAGTATTTCCTGGAGTGGGAAAAACGCAACGACATATCCAATGAAGCCTCCTGCGCCATCACCGATTGGAACGAAGCGATGCACTACATCGATGATTCCATAGGACTTTGCGGGTTCGTCTCGTCCTTCAGGGGCCAGTTCGGCGGAGACATTGCCTACCACATCAACAATATCCCCGATTTCATCTCGTTGGCCACCGGCGTGGACATGACGAAAGACAAGCTTTGGGAATGTTTTCAGCGGATCCGGACCCTCGTCAGGGCCAACAACGTCCGAAGGGGCATGAGGAGAAAAGACGAAAGGCCGCCGGAGGACCACTGGGCCGTGAGGGACGAGGCTTTCGAGCAAAAGCTTCTGGACGACTATTACGCGTTCAAGGGATGGAACAAAGAGGGTGTTCCTACGAGGGAAACGCTGGACAAACTGGGCTTGAGCTATGTCAGCGAGGATTTCCTGCGAAGGGGAATCCTGACCGATACTGAAAAAACTCCCGCCACGGAAGCTTCGGTGGAAAGCCAAAAGAAATGAGGTAAAGGAGGTGGTGACCGTGAAGGCCGGCTTAAAGAAGAAAATTGTCAAGGAAATCAAGGTCGATGTGGACAAATGCACGGGTTGCCGCTCATGCGAGCTGGCCTGCTCGGCATTTCACGCTGCGCCAAGGTACAGCAGCATGAACCCGTCGCGGTCCAGAATCCGCGTGATCATGGACGAAGTGCGAGACGTCTACGTTCCCATCCGTGCGGGTGAATACACTCAAGCCGAGTGCAACGGAAGAAACATTTATACCATCGCAGGGAAGGAATACTCCGAGTGCACGTTCTGCCCGGCGTCCTGCCCATCCAGGGATTATTTCAAAGAGCCCGACTCAGGTCTTCCTCTCAAATGTGACATGTGCGAGAGCGTCCCGCCCCTGCCGGAACCCATGTGCGTACAGGCGTGCGAGTTCGATGCGCTGACTTACGAAGAGCGGGAAGAGGAATACGAAGAGGAAGCACTGAAGCGGGACGAAATGGAGATCGCCTTCGAGTCGCTGATCAAGAAATACGGCTTGAAACAGGTCCTGCAGACCGCTTCCCGACTTTCCAAGAGGTAGGCCCGAAAACATTCAGGCGAAACAAGAGGTTTGAAAAAAGTGGAAACCGTAGCCCCTTATAAAGATATTATTGAAGTCATCAAAGCGAGCGGTGGAGACGCCT
>DAIQOB010000114.1:0-7911 GCA_036788075.1 Syntrophobacteraceae bacterium | reverse complement strand
AAACCTCATGAAGCCAAGGAGTGGAACTTGAAACCGATCTATCTGGACTACAATGCGACCACCCCGGTGGATCCCCGGGTGGCGGCAGCCATGCTCCCCTATATCCATGAGCATTTTGGCAATCCTTCCAGCAGCCACATTTTTGGAACGACGGCCCGCACTGCCGTGGAGAAGGCACGCGAGCAGGTTGCGGACGCCCTTCGCTGCGGGACGGACGAGCTCATTTTCACCAGTGGAGGCTCGGAATCCAACAATCACGCCATAAAGGGGGTCGCTCGTGCATACCGGACAAAAGGCAACCACATCATAACCTCCACCGTGGAGCATCCGGCCGTGACGGAAGTCTGCCGTTACCTGGAGGGAGAAGGCTGCGCCGTAACGTATTTACCCGTAGACGAGTACGGGCGGGTCCATCCCCAGCAGGTTGGGGAAGCCATCACTCCCCGGACGATCCTCATCACCATCATGCACGCCAACAACGAAACCGGCACCATCGAACCCATCCGAGAGATCGCTCGCATTGCACGTACCCAGGGGGTCCTCGTGCACACGGATGCCGCCCAGTCCATAGGCAAGATCCCCGTTCATGTGGACGACCTGGGCGTGGATCTGCTGTCCATCGCGGGCCACAAGCTGTATGCGCCCAAGGGAATCGGGGGGCTCTACATCCGGTCCGGTGTGAAGCTTGAAAAACTGATCCATGGCGCCAACCACGAAATGAACCGACGGGCGGGCACCGAAAATGTTCTGGAAATTGTGGGGCTTGGGGAGGCTTTTGCGATGATCGACCTTAACCTGAACGCTTACGAGGAGCATATGGAAAGGATGCGTGACAGGCTGGAGGATCGGCTTCGAAGGAGATATCCCGACCTCCGCATCAACGGTCACCCCGAAATGCGTCTGCCCAACACCTGCAGTGCCGGCTTCAAGGGACTGACGGCCGGCGCGATTCTTTCCAGGATGACAGATGTGGCAGCCTCCCCGGGGGCGGCCTGCCACAGTGACGGGGTCCAGGTATCGAGCGTCCTGAAAGCCATGCAGGTCCCCGAGGAGTACGCCCAGGGGACGATTCGCTTTTCTGTCGGTCGATTCACGACGGAAGAAGAAATCGATCGAGCGGCGGAAGCCATCCTCACCGCCGTTGAATCCCTGAGTGAGGGTTCCGCTCCGGGTGTCTTGACTCGTGAGTTATAAATAAAATGGAAAGAAAATTCTTTCCTCCTCTCGGGAGAGCCAGGTTTTCCCTCCTCCTTCCTGGCTCTCCCTTCTCCATTTCCGAAGGACTCCCCGAGACAACGTCCTCCCGCAAGATGCCTTGAGCCCTGAAAGAGCACTCCCTCGAATAATTGCGTTCGGCCTCCATATTGTGCACCTCTCTCTTGACAAAATCGGGCTACACCACTAGGTTAGGTTAGCACTCATCAGAGTCGAGTGCTAATTCAACGACCGAATACGGCTCCGTGAATGAAGATTTTTGTTCTCTTCATGCCGATAAGATCCGGCAGCCTGACAGGACTTTACGTGTGCGGCCAAGCCTGGAATGCCGACGGACCGACAGGCATATTTATGGTGTGGAGCTGTATGAAGGGGATGATGCAGTGACTGAACTTACCAAACGAGACCAACAAGTGCTGGAGGCAGTCATTACCGACCATATCCACAGCGGGGATCCGGTTGGTTCACGTACCATTTCCAAGCGCTACGGACTGAAGGTGAGCTCTGCCACCATTCGCAATGTCATGGCGGATCTGGAGGAAATGGGATTCCTGCAGCAGCCCCATACTTCCGCCGGCCGCATTCCCACAGAAAAGGGCCTGCGCTTCTACCTTGATTCCCTCATGAAGTTCAGGGAAATGGAAGAGGGAGAGCGTCGGCTGGTTCGAAAAGCCCTGGAGGAAACGCAGCAGGACATCAAGGGACTGCTGCAGCGGACTTCCCGCATATTGTCCAGGCTTTGCCGGCAGGCGGGGGTCGTTTTGTGGCCCAGGCTGTCGTCGACTCACCTGAAGCAGATAGAGTTCATCCGGTTGAGGCGGCAGCAGATCATGGTGATTCTCATTTCCAAGTCCGGACTGGTCCATCATACGGTACTGGACTGGGAAGAGGATATCACCCAGGACGAGCTCGACAAATACGGACGCTATCTCAATGAGCTCCTGGAAGATGTCCCCCTGGGCAAGGCCAAGGAGCGGATATTGGAAGAGATGCAAAAAGAGAAGGTCCTCTTCGATCAGCTTTATTCACGAGCGTTGAAGATTTCTCGGCATTTTTTCCAATTCAACCTGGAAAAGAGCGACATCTACATCGAGGGGCAGACCAACTTGCTGAACAATCCCGAGTTCAGCGATGTGGAGCGTATGCGTCGGATTCTGGAGACCTTTGAGAACAAGTCAAGGATCATTCGGCTCCTGGACAAGACTCTGAACATGTCATCGGGAGTGCAAATCATTCTGGGGCAGGAGAGTGAGCTCGAGGAACTTCAGGGAATCAGCCTGATTTCATCTCCCTATCGCAAAGGGGATACCCTGCTGGGAGTCCTGGGGGTCATCGGGCCTCTGCGGATGGATTATTCGAGGATCATCCCGGTGGTGGAATTTACCGCCAGCCTGCTGAGCCAACTCATGGAAGAGCCGGAGGATTATTAAAATTCTGTCTTCTTTGCTTTTAAATGCGATGGATCACCTTGTTCTGAGGCACTTTCGTGCTTATGAATCACTGAATCGTCCGGAGGGAGGGTACTCATATATGGTTGAGGAGAAGAAAGAAGAAGAACGCAGCGTATCGGAAGAAGAAGTAGAGACCCTGGCAAAAGGGCTTGAGATGGAAGAGGGCTCTGAAGTCAGTGTTGAAGCGCTGCTGGCAAAGAAGGACGAAGAAATAAAAACGCTTCAGGACCGTGTGTTGCGGCTTGCCGCCGAGAATGAAAACACGCGCAAAAGGCTGGAGCGGGAAAAAACGGACGGAATCTGTTTTGCGAATGAGAACTTTATCCGTGAGCTGCTGCCCGTCATCGACAATCTCGAGCGCGCGGTGCAGCACGCAGCCAAGGAATCCGATCCCGAAGCCCTCCTGGAGGGAGTCAGGATGACTCTGAAAGCTTTCGCCGACACTTTGGAGAAATTCGGTTGCAAGGCTTTTGAATCAGTGGGAAAGCCTTTTGATCCCAACTTTCACGAGGCCGTCATGCAGCAGGAAAGCTCCGAAGAGCCTGAAAATACTGTCCTGCAGGAATTTCGGAGAGGCTACACGCTGAATGAGCGTCTCCTTCGTCCCGCCATGGTTGTAGTCTCCAAGGCGGCTTCATCCTCTTGAGGCAATGAAGAGGAAATGAAGAGGAAATGAAATAGAACGGCTCGCGGCACACGAACGGTTGCTTTTCATCGAGTCTTTCATGTGACTTTAAACGTATAGAAAATAATCAGGGAGGCAGATAGATGAGTAAAATCATTGGAATCGATCTTGGAACCACCAATTCCGTGGTGGCCATCATGGAAGGTAAAGAACCCAAAGTCCTGCCCAACTCCGAAGGCGGTCGCACAACCCCTTCGATGGTCGCCTTCACCGAGAGTGGTGAACGGCTGGTGGGTCAGGTTGCCAAGCGGCAGGCCATCACCAACCCGGAAAATACGATTTTCGCGGTAAAGCGCCTGATCGGACGCAAATATGACTCCAAGGAAATTCAGCAGGACGTCAAAGTCCTGCCCTACAAAATCATCAAGGCCGCCAACGGAGATGCCCATTTGCAGATTCGCGGGCGGGATTACAGTCCCACGGAAATCTCCGCTTTCGTTCTGATGAAGATGAAACAGACGGCGGAAGATTATCTGGGTGAAAAAGTGACCGATGCGGTCATCACGGTTCCTGCCTACTTCAACGACAGTCAGCGTCAGGCCACCAAGGACGCTGGAAAGATTGCCGGGTTGAACGTGCTCCGCATCATCAACGAGCCGACCGCGGCCTCTCTGGCGTATGGGCTCGACAAGAAAAAAGATGAAAAGATCGCCGTTTTCGACCTGGGTGGCGGAACCTACGATATTTCCATTTTGGAGATCGGTGAAGGCGTCTTCGAGGTCAAATCCACCAACGGGGACACACACCTCGGTGGGGAAGACTTCGATCAGAGGGTCATGGACTGGCTTGCAACGGAATTCAAGAAGGATTACGGCATCGATCTCCGAAACGACAAGATGGCCCTGCAGCGTTTGAAGGAAGCGGCAGAAAAGGCTAAAATCGAGCTCTCTTCCACCATGGAAACAGAGATCAACCTGCCTTTCATCACCGCGGACGCTTCGGGTCCGAAGCACATGAACATCAAGCTCAGCCGGGCCAAATTCGAGTCCCTGGTGGAAGACCTCATCGACCGCGTTGTTCCGCCAATGGAACAGGCGCTGCGGGATGCCGGTCTCAATCGGTCCGCCATCGATGAAGTCATCCTGGTTGGGGGCATGACCCGCATGCCGCGCGTTCAGCAAAAAGTGCAGGAATTTTTCGGCAAAGAGCCTCACAAGGGCGTAAACCCCGATGAAGTCGTGGCGATCGGTGCGGGCATTCAAGCCGGGGTGCTCAAAGGCGATGTCAAAGACGTACTGCTCCTCGACGTGACGCCTCTCTCCCTGGGCATCGAGACCCTGGGCGGGGTAATGACCAAGCTCATCGAGCGCAACACCACCATCCCCACCCGCAAGAGCCAGATCTTTTCCACGGCGGCCGATAATCAGACGGCGGTGTCCATTCACGTCCTTCAGGGAGAACGCGAAATGGCCGGCAACAACAAGACGTTGGGGCGGTTCGAACTGGTGGGAATTCCACCGGCGCCGCGCGGCATCCCGCAGGTCGAGGTGACCTTCGATATCGATGCCAACGGCATCGTCCACGTCTCGGCAAAAGACCTGGCCACTCAAAAAGAGCAGTCGATTCAGATCACGGCATCCAGCGGCCTCAGTGAATCTGAAATCCAGAACCTGGTGAAAGAAGCCGAAATGCACGCTGCCGATGACAAGAAGAAGCGCGAGCTGATCGAAACCAGGAACCAGGCCGATTCCCTCATCTACAGCACGGAAAAGACCATGAGGGAGATGGGCGACAAGGTGGATGAAAAGACGCGCCAGGACATCGACTCCCAGATCGAAAAAGTCAGAAAAGCGATGGAGGGGGAAGATCGAGATGCCATCCAGCGTGAGGTGGATCAACTGATGCAGATCTCTCACAAGATCGCCGAGGAAGCGTATAAGCGAGCTTCCGAGCAGCAGGCGGGCGCTGGGGGAGCCGGGCATGAGGAAGCCGCCGGTGCACGGAAGAAGCCTGACGATGATGTGGTCGATGCAGATTTCGAAGAAGTGAAGGATAAATAGACCAGATAAAAATCTACGCTTCATTCTCTAGTTTTTAGCCATACGAAGAAGGGCACATGAAAATTCATGTGCCCTTCTTCGTATGATTGAGGTATACGTTTTTGCAACCTTCGTGAGATCGACTTGGTTATGAGATTCTTTTCACCTGCAATGAGGCGTCTTATGCGAAAAAAAAGCACTTCGGCTTCCATATTCCTTGTTCTTGCGACCCTTTTCCTTTCAAGTTGCGCGACCATGTCCCCTCAGGGAACCACGGGAAATGCTCCGGCCGCTGTTTCGACTCAAACGCCTCAGGAGGCTGAATCCCTGATGCTGCAGGCGGAGAAGGAAAAGAAGGCCGGAAACATTCCCGCAGCCTTCAAGCATTGGGAGCGCGTGGTTCAGACCTGGCCCAAGAATGCCGTCGCAGCCAAATCTCTGTATGAGATGGGCCATATCCGCCTGCAGCAGGGTCAACCGGAGCAGGCCCTGCAGTATTTGGACTACCTTATCTATGCTTATCCAACCTGGAACGGAATCCCGCGCGCACGCCTGGATCAGTTGCAGGCCTTCTGGATGACGGGAAGGAAAAAGCAGGTCATGAAGGAAGCAACGCCCCTGTGGGAGGCGTCAGCGTCGCAGCCCGATGTCCAGGTGGATCTGGCTGCCTTCATGGCACGCAGCTATGCAGCCGAGGGAGATGTTGAAACCGCCTTCGATTGGGCTACTGCAGGCTTTGCCGTGGCAAGAAGTCCGGAAGAGAAAAAATCCCTTGCCAAAACAACGGACGCTCTTTTGAAAGACAAGGATGCAGCCACCGTCAACCGCCTCCTCAAGAGAAATCCCAACGCCTTCATGAAAGTGTTTCTCGATTTTCGACTGGCAGAAATCGAGATGCAGCAGAAAAAGTCTGACGCCTCCAGAGAAAAGCTTCGGAGTCTCTTGGCTCAGAACACCTCCCATCCCGCAGCACCTTTTATACAGGCGGCCTTGAGGGGATCAGGCCCCGAGAGTGACCTTCCCGTTCACCCAGACCGTATCGGCTGCCTCGTACCCGTGAACGGTCCCTACGCCAGCTATGGCGAAATGGTCATGAAAGGCCTCTCCCTGGCCAAAAGCGACTGGAACGATCAGCATTCCGGACAGCAGGTCACCCTCGTCGTCAAGGATGCACAGGCCGAACCGAGCCTCGCCGTAAAATCCTTTGAAGATCTCGTCAAGCAGGACGGCGTGTTGGCGGTTGTCGGTCCTTTGGGACAGAAAGCCGCCAAGGGCGTCGCTCCCGTAGCCGATAAGCTCGGGGTTCCACTCCTTTCCCTGACCCAGAGAGAAGACGAGAGGGCCCCTGATTCCTTTTCGGTTCCCCTCATGCTTGACAACCGCGAGCTGATTCGGACCCTCGTCAAGTACTGTAAGGAAAAACTTGGCTACACGCGGTTTGCAGCTCTTTACCCCGAGGATCGTTACGGTCAGAACCTGTCTAAGATTTTCGCGGAAGTCGTGAATGAATTCGGGGGACAGCTCATGGCCAGCGTGGCCTACAAGGACAAGAGCACAGATTTCAAGGAACCCATTCAAAAGCTCATGACCATCGCTAAGAAGAATGCTCCACCCACGGGCGTGGAAACGACTCCTTTTGAAGCACTCCTTCTGCCGGATCAGGTCCAGACCGTATCCCTCATTGCGCCCCAGCTTCCCTATAACAACGTCGTGGGCGTCACCCTCCTGGGGACGAATCTCTGGGGAGAGGGCCCCATCGTGGAAGCGGGAGGCGTTTATGTGGAGCAGGCAATTTTTGCGACACCCTACTACGCTGACAGCCAGGCGCCGCGTGTTCTTGCTTTTCGCGAGCGCTTTCAGGAAGTCTACCAGACGCCGCCCTCCTATCTCGAGGCTCAGGCTTACGATGCCTTGATGCTCCTTTTGCAGGCAAGAGCAGCTCTGGATCCTGCTTCCATCGATCGCTATTCTCTCCTTCAAAGCCTGTTTCAGATTCATGAATTCCAGGGGGCGGCAGGAGTATACTCTTTCTCAGCAGACGGAAGCCTCAGGCGGAGCTACCAAATCCTTCAAATCGCCAATGGAGAGCTGACTCCAGTTTCTTTCTGAGGGATAGAGAGAGCGGTATCTTTTTGAGAAAGGCCCGGAGGGAATTGCTTGACATCGAAGAAACCAGTTTTATAATTGAGATGCATTTGGGAATGAGAAAACAATCCGTCTTCTTTCGCGAGTCAGACAAAATATAACAGGAGGTTTTGGGGATGCCGATTTATGAGTACGAATGTTTAAAGTGTGGAAAAACGACTGAGGCCATGCAGAAGTTCTCGGACGCACCTTTGCATGAATGCGACGCATGCCGGGGTGAATTGCGCAAGCTCATCTCCATGAGTACGTTCCACCTTAAAGGTTCGGGGTGGTACACCACGGATTACGCGGGTAAGAACCAAAGCACCAGTGCATCAAAGACTCAGGAAACAACCAAGCCGGAAACCAAATCCGACAGCAGTTCGAGCGATTCGTAAGACAACAAGCATTTCGTTGTTCCTGCACGATGGGTTTCCAACGCCGGTCACCGGCAGCG